>JAXHTF010000029.1 GCA_034211275.1 Acidobacteriota bacterium | reverse complement strand
GGGGGGGGGGGGGGGTGGTGGTGATTCTGCTGCCGGCCCTCTACCTGCTGCCGGCGGCGGTGGTGCGGTGTTGGCGCAGCGACGGAGATCGGCGGCGGGGCGGGGCGGCGTTGGCGGCGGTGGTGACGGTGCTGGCAGCGTGGGCCCTGTGGGGGCGCTTCGGCCTCGCCACCGAGCGGGCGGCGCTGCCGCTGGGGCATCATCTGCCGACGGCGGCGTGGCTGGCCCTGTTGCTGCCTCTGGCGGTGCTGGGGGTGCGGCGCCCGGGACCGGGGCGCTGGCTGGCGGGGAGCGCTGCGATCCTGGGGACGGCGGCGCTGGCTCTCACCCGCTCGGTGCTGGGGGGAGCCGCACTGGGCCTGGTGCTGCTGCTGGCCGCCGTCGCCCTCGGTCGCGCGCGGAAGAACGATCGAACCTCGGGGCTGAGCCGCGGTCTCTTGTGGCCCCTGACCGTCGGGGCCGTGGCTGTGGCTCTGGCGCCGCTGGTCCCTCGTTGGGCCGGGCTCAGCGGCGGCGACGATAGCTCGCTGCTGGCCCGCCAAACCTATTGGCAGGCCGGCTGGGAGGGGGCTCTGGCACGGCCCTGGCTCGGCTGGGGCCCGGGCTCGACGCCGTGGACCGTGGGACGATTCCTGCGCCCCGAGCCGGGGATCAACCCGCCGGGGGAGATCGTCAGCGACCTGCATTCGCTGCCGCTGCAGATCTTCTACGAGCTGGGCCTGGGGGCTCTGGTGTTGGCGGTGGCGGTGGTGGTCCTGTTGTTGGGACAGCGCCTGCTGCGCCGGGGGGAAGGGCAGAGAAGCTCCGGCGGGGGAGGGGAGGATGCACCCTGGACCGCCGCAGCCGCGCTGGGGCTGGTGGGGTTCGCGGTGGTCTCCAGCGGCGGCGCTTTCTTCGGCGCCAGCGCGCTGCCGGTGGCGCTGGCGGTGGTCGTGGGGGCGTTGGTGGCGGCGGCGCCGCAGCCCAGGCCTCCGAGCTTCAGCTCCCCGGCTCAGAGCAGGGGAGAGCGCTGGCGTCGGCCCGTCACCGTCGGCGCCTATCTGGTCTATGTTTTCGCCGCGGCGGTGGCCCTGACGCCGCTGCTCCTGGCCCAGCGCAGCTATGAGCGCGCCGCGGCGCCGGAAGTGGCGGAGGATGGGGACGTTCAATACTACGAGGTCGGCCGGGCGGTGGCGCTGGACCCGGACTTTCCCCTCTACCGCTCCATCTTCGGCCAGCTGGATGAGGATCCGGAACAGCAGCGGACGGCGGCGGAGAGTGCGCAGGGGGTGGGCTATCTCTGGCTCGAGGCCGGGCTCGGCGCCCGCCGGGGGGGAGCGCCGTGGGCCCTCGAAGCGCTACGCCAAGCCTGCGCTCTGCTGCCCCTGAGTGGTCTTCCGGCCTTCCGCGCCCTGGATCTGGAAACCGATGAAGAGCTCGCGGTGCAGCTGGCGGCGCGGGCCCTGGCGGCGGACCCGAACCTCGCGGCGTCGCCCCGCTGGCGTGACCGGCCGGAGCAGCGCCGGCGGGCGGTGGAGAGGCTGCAGAGCTGGGAGGGCATCGACGCCGGCTGGCGGCTGGCGCTGTCGCTGCAGGTGGCGGAGCTTCCGGAAGGGGGATCGCCGGGGCCCGTCGAGACGGTGGATCTGCGCCTCGACGGCGGTCTGGGCATGACCTTTTCGGAGCTGGTCTTCCGCCGCAGTCCCTGGCCCGCGGACTATGACCGGGTGGAGCTCGAACGGCATCTGCTGGCGCGCCTCTCCCTGCCACCGGCTTCGCGCCTGCCCACCACGGCGGCGGAGGTCTTTGCGCCGGAGGGATGCTTCCCACCGGCGCGGGAATGACGGGAGCCCCACTCGTGGGTGCCGGGACTCCATCGTCCTTGGAGCCCGCGCCGCGGCGGACTATACTGCCCGTTGATCCGGCACCTGCCTGTTTTAGGCAGCCCGCCGAGGAAGAATCTTGCGGGTTCGCGTGTTGCGCCCCATTGAGATGAGTCCACTCCAGCCGAACCCACTGAAGACATAGCCACCCGATGAGTGAAGCCGAAGAACCGAGTTATTACGAGATCGCCCTGACCAACCGCCAGGTTTTGGTCGCCTTCACCATCCTTCTGGTGTGCATGCTGGCGTCCTTCTTCGCCGGGCTGTGGATCGGCCGCGGCGACGCCCAGGCCAGCGCCTCGCCGCCGCCGATGGAAGTGGCGGAAGCCGACCCGGCTGCCGCCGACGACCTCCAGGAGTTCAAGTTCTTCTCCGAGGAAGGCTCCGAGGAAGGCGGCGGCAGCGACGAGGCGCCACAGGAGGACGCCACTTCCGACGCTGCGCGGCCCGACGCGGTGCGCGAGGTGCCGGTGACGCCGCCTCCCCCCGCGTCCCCGCCAACGCCTACCACTCTGGCGGAGGATGTGCTCGACGAAGAACCGGCGGAGGAGGCCGCTCCGCCCCCGCCGCCACCACCACCGGCGCCCGCGCCCCCGCCGCCGCGGACGGTGCCCGAGAGCTCCGGCGCGGAGGACAATCCGGCGGTGCCCCGGTCCACCGTGCGCCGGCCTCCCACCACCGCCGAGCAGGTCTTCATCCAGGTCTTCTCCTCCCGGGACGAGGGCCAGGCGGGGAAGGTTCTCCAGCGCCTCAAGGGCGGTGGTTTCCCGGCCTTCCTGTCGCCGGTGGAGGTCAACGGCCAGACCATGCACCGGGTGCGCCTGGGACCCTACGACGACCGCAGCGAGGCGGAGACGGTGGCTGGCCGGGTACGGCAACAGTTGCGTCTGGAAACCTGGATCACTCCCTAGCTACCGGGGGCCGATGCGCTCTCGCCGAGCTCCAGGCCTTTTCAATCTCCCGCATTTCGTAGCACCGCAACGCTCACCTTCACCGTGCGCCGCACCCTGCTCTCGATCCTCGCCGCCGCCGTCAGCGGCGTGCTGTGGGGACTGAGCTTCGGCCGGCTGCCGGTCTGGCTGCCGCCGCTGCTCTCCTCGGTGGCGCTGGTACCGTTGCTGGTGGCTCTGCGCCGCACTACGGGCCCCAAGCTGCCCTGGTTTCTGGGCTGGATCTTCGGCCTCTGTGCCTGGATCACCGGCATCCCGTGGATCGTCTACACCCTGCAGAATTACGGCGGCCTGCCGAAGGCGCTGTCCATGGTGTTGCTGGCGGGGCTGGCGGGCTTTCTCGGTCTCTACTTCGCCCTGGTGGCGGCGCTGGGGGCGCGTTTCTTGCGCTCCGGGCACACTCTCCTGGCCTTGTTGGGGGTGCCGGCGGCCTTCGTCGGGATGGAGTGGGCCCAGAGCTGGCTCTTCGGCGGTTTTCCATGGAATCTCGGCGCCTACACCTGGATTGACGTTCCGGGGGCCTTGCCCCTCTCCGCCTGGATCGGCGCCTGGGGCGTCACCTTCGTGGTGGTGATGGTCAACACCGGGCTGGCCCTGAGCTTCACGCCTGATTCTGTGAACCGGCGCTGGCAGCCGGCGGCGGGGGTGCTGGCGACGGCGGGGGCGCTCTGCCTCTTCGGCTGGGCGACGGCGGTGCCGGGAAGCACGGGATCCGACGCTTCGTCGGGACTGCCGGTGCGGCTGCTTCAGCCCAACGTCGAGAACGCCATCGTCCCCGACTGGCAGGAGATCCGGCGCAACTACGACCGCGTCTTCGACCTCTCCCGGGACGCCTGCGACGCCCGCGGTGCGCTGCTGGTGTGGCCCGAGAGCGCGGTGTGGCCCTACGAGCTGGAGGCTCCGGAGCGCCACCATCGCCAATTCCGTCACGATCTCGACGCCCTCATCGGCCGCGGCTGCCCGGTGATCCTCAACTCCCCCCACTACAGCGACCACGGCGAGCTCTTCAACTCCGCCTTCCTGCTCACTCCGGAGGGCACCCTCGACCGCTACGACAAGCGCGAGCTGGTCCCCTGGGGGGAACGGATCCCGCTCAAAGAGATTCTGCCCTTCGTCGGCAAGCTGGCGCGCAACGCCGGCGAGTTCACCCCCGGGGAAACGGTGGGGCTGCTGCCGGTAGGGGAGGAGCAGCTGGCCATGGCCATCTGTTTCGAGTCCGCCTTCCCGTCGCTGGTGGCGGAGTCGGTGGCTCAGGGGGCGACCCTTCTGGGGACCATCAGCAACGATGCCTGGTACGGTGACTCGGCGGCCCGCACTCAGCTCTTCCAGGCAGTGCGCTACCGCGCCGCCGAGAACCGCCGGCCGCTGATCCGCGCCGCCATCACCGGCATCACTGCGGTGGTGGGCCCCGACGGCTCGGTGCGCCAGCGTCTGCCCATGGACGAGATGGGGGTCCTCTCCGCCACCGTCTCCGGCCGACACCAGCGCAGCCTGTTCAGCCGGGCGCCGTGGGCGGTGCCGGTGCTTTGCTGGCTGCTGGTGCTCGGGCTGCTGGTGCGGTCCTTCGTGGGCCGCCGGGGTGCTCCGCCGGAGCCGCGGTAACGGCTCAGCCTCTGTTGTGACAACTTTCTTCCCCGGAGCCCCGGGATCCGCCGCCGGATAGATACGGCCTCTGCTATAGTCCGCGGTTGGAGGAATGGATGATGATTGGATTGGAAACTCAGCGCCGGATGGACGACTTGAGCTCGCAGCTCGTCGACCTGAGGAGGTATCTTTGAGGTTGCCGACCTCGATACCAAGCTCTCCGAATTAGACCACCAAATGCAGCAGCCGGGGTTCTGGGACAACCCCGAGACCAGCGCGCCCCTGCTCAAGGAGCGGCGGGATCTAGAGCGCCAAAAAGAGACCCTCGACCGCCTCGGTTCCTACTCCGAGGAGCTGGAGGTATGGCGGGAGCTGGTGGAGGAAGGCGAAGGGGAGGACGAGCTGGAGAAGCTCATGGCCACCCTGGAGAAGGAGCTGCCGAAGCTGGAGCTGCGGCTCAAGCTCTCCGGTCCCGACGACGAAAAAGACGCCATCCTCACTCTCAATGCCGGCGCCGGCGGCACCGAGTCCCAGGATTGGGCCGAGATGCTGCTGCGCATGTACCTGCGCTACGCCGAGCAGGAAGGCTATACGGCGGAGCTGCTGGACCGGCAGGAGGGGGAAGAAGCGGGGATCAAGAGCGCCACGGTGGCGATCCGCGGTTCCTATGCCTTCGGCTATTTGAAGGAGAGCCGCGGCGTCCACCGCCTGGTGCGCATCAGCCCTTACGACGCCGCTAAGCGCCGCCACACCTCCTTCGCGTCGGTGGACGTCTATCCGGAGGTGGATGACGACATCGAGGTGGACATCCAGGACAAAGACCTGCGCATCGACACCTACCGCTCCTCCGGCGCCGGCGGCCAGCACGTCAACAAGACCGAATCGGCGGTGCGCATCACCCACCTGCCGACCAATATCGTGGTCTCCTGCCAGAACGAGCGCAGTCAGATCAAGAACCGCGCCACAGCCATGAAGATGCTCAAATCCCGCCTCTACCAGCGCGAGGTGGACAAGCGCGCCGAAGAGCATGCCGCCCGCGAAGGCCAGAAGATGGAAATCGCCTGGGGCAGCCAGATCCGCAGCTACGTCCTGCACCCCTACCGCATGGTCAAAGACCACCGCACCGGGGTCGAGGTGGGCGATGCGGATCGGGTCCTCGACGGGGATTTGACGCCGTTCGTCGAAGGGTTCTTGCGCCAGCAGATGGAGGAAGGGGAGCCGGCGGCGGTTTGATGGGGTTGAGCGAGGTCTTGGCGAGACTGGCAAGAGCCCTCACCCCCTCGGTCCCCCTCTCCCGGCCCTCCCGCCCGTCCGCCCGGTAGAGGGGGAAGCTCTTCGTTCCGGGTGATCTTGGGGGAGGCGCTTGGTTCCAATGGCCCAGACGGTTTGAGCAAGAGTAGGGTGGGCGCCAGCCCACCGATGGTGCGGATGAGGTTGGTTGTGGAGGTTTTTTGAGGGCCGAGCCCTCACCCCCTCGGTCCCCCTCTCCCGGCCCTCCCGCCCGTCCACCCGGTAGAGGGGGAAGCTCGCTGCTCAGCGTGATTCTTGGATCTGCCGGGAGGGGCGGGGGGCGTCCCTCTCCCGGTCGGGGGTTGGGTGGTCTGGGAGAGGGATCGAGGGTGAGGGCCTTGTTCCCAACAACCAAACGCCCAACCCAGCAAGCCACGCTCATACCCAACCCAAATCCCATGAAACCCACCCTCGACTACATCTCTCCCCTCCCTCCGGTGCGCTCCGGCATCTCCGACTACAGCGTCGACCTGCTGCCGGCGTTGGCGCAGGTGTGCGACGTGCGGGTGTTGCAGCTGCCCGACCAGCCGGTGGCGGAGGAGGTGGCGGAGCGGTGGCAGCCGGTGCCGGCGGAAGCTGCGTTGCGAGAGGCGGCGCGGGCTTGGGGTAAGGACGGCGCGGGGCGCCTGCCTCTCTACCAGATGGGCAACAACCGCTACCACCGGGACGTGGAGCGGCTGGCGATGGAGTATCCGGGGGTACTGACGTTGCACGACCTGGTGCTGCACCATCTGCTGATGGAGGAAACCCTGGGGGTCGGCGTCCACGTGCCCTACAAAGAGCGCCTCGCCGCCGACCACGGCTGGTTGGGACAGGTCATCGCCCAGCCGCGGCGCTGGGGAGGCTACAGCAACGCGTCCCTCTTTTCCCTGCCCGCCCACCGCACGCTGCTGCAACGCCAGCGCGGCGTGCTGGTGCACAACCGCTGGGCCGCCGAGCGCATCGGCGAGGAGGATCCGCGGATCCCAGTGCGGGTGGTGCCCATGGGGGTGCCGCTGGCGGCGGATGCGGCGGACTCGGAAGAGGCTGCTAGGGACCTGCGGCGGCGTTTCGGGTTGCCGCTGGCGGCGCCGGTGCTCGGTTCCTTCGGCTTCCAGACCCCTATCAAGCGCACCGGCACGGTGGTGGAGGCGCTGGCGCAGCCGGGGCTCGAGTCGGTGCACCTGCTCATCGTTGGGCAGGTATCGGAGCACGCGAATCTGGAGGGCATCGCGAGGGACGTCGGGGTGGCGGAGCGGGTGCACATCACCGGCTTCCTGCCCTACGAAGACTTCGAAGCCGCCATCGCCGCCACCGACCTTTGCCTCAACCTGCGCTATCCCACCGCCGGCGAGACCTCTGCTTCACTGCTGCGAATCCTCGCCGCCGGCCGCCCGGCCATCGTCTCCGACTTCGCTCAATTCGCCGAGCTGCCGGACGCGGTGGCGCTGAAGGTGCCGTTGGGGGACGACGAGATGGAGATCCTGGCGGCGCGGCTGCGGGAGCTTCTGGCGGAGCCGGAGGCCCTACAGCGCATGGGCCGCGCCGCCCGCCGTCACGTGGCGGAGGTCCACGCTCCGGAACGCGCCGCGGCGGCCATCGCGGAGGCTTGCGCCGAGCTGGCGGAGCTGGAACCGCCGGGCTACCAGGCTCCCCAAGACGTGCCCCCTACCAGCCTCACCTGGACCGCTCCCCGCGGTGAGCTGACGGTCACCGGCGCCGACGCACCCTGGGCACCCGGCGAACGTCGCCGCCTGCAGATCGAGTTCCGCAACACCGGTCCCGACCGCTGGCTCCCCGGACGCAGTGGCCCCGGTGGGGTGGCGTTGGAGATACAGGTGGTGGAGGACGCGGCAGGCGAAGAGCGCCTGATTGACCCCCGCCCCTGGATCCCCCTCCCGCGTCCGGTGGCCCCGGGAGAGAGCTGGCAGCTGGAGGTGGAAATCCGCCGGCCGGTGGGGAAGGGGCGGCTGCGCTTCGAGCCGCATATCCTGGGTGGGCCTTCCTTCGGGGCGGCGGCAGGGCCGGTTTGGGAACGGGCCATCCCCGCCTAGCTAGCGTCCTTCTCCTCATCCTCCGCCGGCAGCAACCCCAGCTCCCGCAACAACTCCAGACTAATCTTCCGCGCCGTCGTCCCCTTGGCAGTCTCGCCGGCCACGTGGGTGGCGAAGACGACTTCCTGGCCTTCGGGGGTTCGGAGGTGGCCGATGAACCAGCCGGAGGGGCCGTCTTTCTCGTCGAGGCAGCTGCCGGTCTTGCCGGAGAATTGATAGCCGTCTTCTTCCCGCTGCACCAGCATCTGCTGCACCGCTAGCTGGTGCTCTTTGGCGATGGGGAGCTCTTCCTTGTAGAGCTGCCGGAGGAAGCGGATCTGCTCGGCGGGGGAGATCTCGAGGCTGCTGGTGAGCCAGAAACGGGTCTGGCCGCCGGAGATGTCGCGGTTGCCGTAGTCCAGGCGGTCGAGGTAGGTCTGCATGCGCTGCGGGTTGACCTCTTGGGCGATCTGCTGGAAGTACCACACCACCGAATAGCGGATGGCGGAGGCCAGGTCCTGGTCCCGCTCCCAGACGTCGTAGGCCTTGGCCTCACCGTCCCAGGCCTTGGTGGAGCTTTCCTCGGTGACGACGCCCAGGTCGAGGGCGATGAGGGCGTGGGGGACTTTGAAGGTGGAGCAGGGGGGGAAGCGCTCGGTGGCGCGCTCCGCGGTGCCTTCACTGTAGAACGAGGCGATCTCCTCGCCGGCCAGATCGGTGGCGAGGAAGATGCCGTCGAGGTCGCCGAAGGCCTGGGCCAGGGAGGTTGGGGTGCCACGTTGGGCTCCGGCGCCGGTGGTCGAGGGCTGGGCTGACCGATCCTGGCGCGGGGCGTCGCCGTGGAGAGGAGCGCTGAGAGTGAGCAGGACCCCCAGGAGGAAGAGCCAGAAAGGACGGAAGAGAAGTGTGGAAGAGGAGCGTTGGAGGGCTTGGGGCATGTTGCGAGAGTCCTTGACGAGTCCGGGTTTTCGAGGCCGAGGATCGGGGCACCGCGGTCCGGGGGATTCTATCTCCCGAAGATGCATCTTGAAATATTCTTGATTCTCTATTTTTTCTTGACCCCTTGGTTGCTCTGGTCTAGGATCATAAGTACGAACTACCTTAGACAAGGAGGGCATGGTGAGCTACAGCAAGGACAAGGTTGAAGAAAGAGCCAACCAGATCGCTGCCAACCGCCGGGAGAACGAGGCCAAGCTCCGCAAGTCGTCTCCGCTCTATGCGCGCATGATGGAGAACACCGCGGAGGTCTTCGGCGAGAAGGGCCGCGACGGCGGTCTCGACCAGGTGCACCGCATCCTCGTTGCCCTTGGCACGGCCGTCCAGGCCGGCAGCGAGTCCTCCATCGACTGGACGATCACCCGGGCCATCAACCACGGTGCCAACGAGGCGATGATCCTCGACGCCATCGACGTGGCCCTGCTCAACGGTGGCAACTTCGCCGTCGCCAACGCCCGCTTCGCCTACGAGGTCCTGCGCTACCGCTTCAAGGCTGGCGCCGGCAGCTCCGAACAGGAGTTCGGAACCATTTCGACCCCGGGTCAGCTGCGCACCGGCACCGAAGGCTGAGCCCTCGCTCCGCGCATCGCGTAGAAGCGAGTCATCCCGACGGACGCGGAGCGGTTTCCAACCGCCCGCGTCCGTTTCTGTTTGTGCACTCCGTGGGTGCGTTGGCTTAGCGAGCTGTTGGGGTCATCGAGCCATCGGGCTGAGGAGGTCGACGAAGTCGAAACCTCCTGTGCCCGCGAATTTTCTTGGAGCCTGCAAGGCGTCGGGCTTTCGCCGTCCTCGCTGATTGCAGCCTCCGTTGCTAGAGGAGCATCAGGCGTTGAATATTCTTCTCGTCAGCGCTCGCCGGTCTGCCTACACAGGAGAGAGCATCAGCGCCCCGCATCAGGGGGTCCTTTCGCTGGCTGCGGTCCTCCGTGAGGGCACCTTCTTCGATACCCGCGGTGTCCAGGTCGAGGTTCTGGATGATCAGCTCTTCGTCATCGATCGTCCCTGGGCCCCGCCCAGCGCGTGCCTCGCCGGCCGCAATCCGGACGTTGTCGGAGTGCAGGTCTCGACCTCCAGCCTGAAGAACGGCGTGCGGCTCCTGGACGAGGTGCGAGCGCGCTTCCCCAAAGCCCTGACGGTGCTCGGTGGCGTCGGCGCCGGTCCTCTGGCGGCCCAGCTGGTGGAGAACGAAGAGGCGGATGTGGTGGTGGCCGGGGAGGCGGAGGTCTCCTTCTCCCAGCTGATCTATCTCTACGAGCAAAAGGGGCGGGCGGCGCTGCCGGAGGTGCAGGGCATCACCTACCTCAACGGTGACGGCAAGGCGGTGCAGAATCCTGCGCCCATGCCCATCCACGACTTCGACGCGCTGCCGCTGCCCGCCCGGGACCTCATCGACATGGATCTCTACCGGCGCATCTCCCGGGGCCGGGCCGGCAATCTGCTCACCAGCCGCGGCTGCTCCTACGCCTGCTCCTACTGCTATTCCCGCCACCACTGGGGCCGCGGCCAGCGCAATTTCAGCCTCGATCGGGTGATGCACGAGGTGCGGGTGCTGGTGGAGGAGTACGGCATCGACCGCATCCGCATCGAGGACGACGATTTCCTCGAGCAGAAGAAGTGGGTGTTTGATTTCTGCGACACCCTGGAGGCCGCCGGCTACAGTCGCTTTGTCGAATGGGAGATGAAAGCGCGGCCGGATCACATCGACGAGGAGACGGTGCGGCGGCTCCGGCGAGCCGGCTGCTTCCGCATCCTCATGGGGGTGGAGACCCTCAACCCCGACCTGCTCAAGACCGTCGCCCGACCCCTCAAGGAAGGGGTTCTGGAGAACGCCCTGGACCACATGCGCCAGGGAGGAATCGGCGTCCAGGCGACCTTGATCCTGGGCATCCCCGGCGAGTCCGACGCCGCCATGCGCTACACCCTCCAATGGCTGGAGGAGCGGGTGGACAGTCGCCGCCACGACATCGTCTCTCCGTGCTTCTTCGTGCCCTTCACCCCGCAGGTGCAGGCGGCCATGAGCCAGCAGTGCGACTACACGCTGGAGGTGCACGACACGGATTGCTTTACCGGCCACATCCCCGTGACCTCGAGCCCGGCCTGCTCGCTGGAAGAGCTCAACCGGCTGTACGAGGACATGGCTCCCACCCGGCGCGGGAAGTACCAGCGCATCGCCCATTTGGCTCCGCTGGAAGAAGTTCAGAACCGCGTGAGTGAGGAAGTGGCCGCCGGGGCATCTCCTTCATGACCGCGCTGCCTGAGCAGCTTTCGGGGCAGCTTTCGGGGCAGCTTCCGGAGCAGCCGTCCGCGCCGGCGTCCGGCCTCGGAGAGCTCCAGGCCTTGTTGCAGGCAGAGCTGCCGGCGCTGCTCGCCGGTGCGCCCTACACCACCTACGCCCAGCGTCCGCTGCCGGCGGCGCAGGAAGAGCCGGAGGTGCGGGTGGCTACGGCCCCGCGGCTGCTGCAGCTGCGCATGGTGGAGCGGGCAGAGGCCTGCTGGGAGAGGTTGCGAGAGCCTTCCGAGGAGGAGTGGCTGGGGATCTTTCGGCGCGCCGGCGAGGCACTCGCCCGCCGGCTGGAAGACACGAGCGGGTTGGAGGATCGCAACGGCGGCTGCGTTCTGGAGCCGGTGGCGAAGCGAGCCAGCCGCACCTCCGGGCTGCCGCACCAGCGCATCCTGCGCTCCTGGCGCACCCTGACGGACACCCTATTGAATCTGGAAGGCTGTTTGCGGGAGCAGGCTCCGGGCCGCTCCTTGGAGGCCTATCGTACCGGCGCCACCGGCGCGTCCTGGCGCTGGTTGCCGGCGGGACGCACCGTGGCGGTGCGGATTCCGGGCAATTCTCCCACCATCAATGTCACCTGGCTTCAGGCCCTGGCGGCTCGGCGGCCGGTGTTGCTCAACGCCCCCGACGAGGATCCCTTCACCGCGGCGCTTTTCGCCCTGGCACTGCAGGAGGCGGGACTGCCGGCGGGGGCGCTGTCTCTGGCCTACGGCGACACGCCGCTCTTCTGGCAGCGGGCGGACCAGGTGGTGTGGCCCGGTGATCCACCGGCGGAGCTGCTACGCCGGGGCGCGGCGCTGCGCACCTATCATCAGGGGCGCAGCAAGGTGATTCTCGGCCCCGGCCCCCGGCCGAAGGATTTTTGGCATCGCCTGGCGCGCATGGTGGTGCAGGGATGTGGGCGGCTGTGTACCAACGCCAGCTCCCTGGTGGTCGCCAGCGAGGACTTCGGCGACGCGGCGGCCGCCGGGCTCGAGCTGGCCGGCGCGCTGCAACGCTACCCCGTGCTGCCTCTGGAGGATCCGGCGGCCATCGTTCCCGCCTTTCCCGATCCCCAGCGGCGGGCAGCGGTGGCGGCGATGATCGAGGGCGCTCTAGCTCGAGGGGCGCGAGATTTGAGCCACGAGGCGGGGGCTGGCCCTCTGGGGCAGGAAATCGACGGACTGGCCTTTCTGCGACCCACGGTGATCCTGTTGGAGGCCGGAGACCCCCTCTTCGGCGCCGAGCTGCCGTTCCCCTTCGTCACCGTCACCGCCGCTACGCCGGCACAGATTCCGGCCCTTTGCCGGGGCTCGTTGATCACGGCGCCGGTGGGCTGCGACGAGGATTTGGCGCAGGTGTTGGCTCTCGAACCGACGGTGGACAAGGTCTTCGCCGACGAGGATTTCGACCACGGCTACCGCCCCGACGAGCCCCACGAGGGTTTCTTGGCGGACTTTCTCTTCCACAAGAAGTCGGTGCTCGCAGCGTCCGCGGGACCGCGGGGGGTGGAGCAGCGATGAGCGGAAACCTGGGAGTCCTGCGCCCGCCTTCGGCGCTGAGCGCGGTGAGCGACGAGTACATCCGCCACATCGTCGAGGTGCACCTCCATCCCGATTCCGGCACGCCCTACTGGCTGGAACGGGACCGGCGGCTGGGGGCGGAGGCCTACCGGCGGGTGCACGGCTTCGACGAGTTCCAACGCCGGGTGGGATTCCGCGACGCTGCGGATCAGAAGGCCTTCGAGCACGCCACCCGTCACCGGCCGGTGGAGGATTTCATTCCCGCCAGCGTACTGGCCAGCGACCGGTGGATCTGGGTGTCCCAGACCGGCGGCACCACCGGACCCGCCAAGCACGGAAATTGGGATAGCCAGTACTGGCGGCGGATTCTCGACTTCACCGACGAGTTCCTCGACGGCCACGGGGTTCCCCGGAACGTCAACTGGCTGTTCATCGGGCCCATGGGGCCCCACACCACCGGCCGTCTGGTGGTCTCCATCGCCGAGCATCGGGGAGGGCGTTGTTTCTCCATCGATCTCGATCCGCGCATCGTCAAGATCTTCGGTACGGAGGGGATGACCGAGGCCTCGGATCGCTACATCCGGCACATCTGGGATCAGGTGCGGGCGGTAGTGGAGAGCCAGCGCTGCGAGGTGATGTTCTGCACCTCCCGGCTCCTGGAGCAGCTGCCGGAGCACCTGGACCGCTCCCTCTTCGACTCGCTCAAAGCCATCGTCCACGCCGGCACCACCATGGAGCCGGACACCAACAAGCTGGTGTCGGAGGAGGTCTTCCCGGGCATCCCCATCGTCGGCATGTACGGCACCTCCACCACCGGCATCAGCTATCAAAAGCTCCACGAGCCGGCGGACGACTATCGGGTGATCTACGTGCCCAGCTCGCCGATGATCCTGCTCTCCCCGGTGGGTGAGAACGGCGCCGCCGTGGACTACGGCCAGGAGGGGCAGGTGGCGACCTACCGGCTGACGGAGGATTCCCTGATTCCGGGATTCTGGGAGCGGGACCGGGCAGTGCGGGTCAAACCCTTCGGGGCCTGGGCGGAGCGCTATCCCTGGGATTGGATCGGCGATCCCTACAGCCCCGAGTTCACCGTCGAAGGCAAGGTCGAGGGGGTGTATTGATGGGAGCCTTGGCCGGCGCAAAGCATTCCGTGGGGCTCAGCGGCCAGGCGCTGGCGCGGCTGGCGGGCCTGGCGGGAGACGAGTTGCAAGAGCATCGGGGAGCGCATTGGAAGGTCTGGGCCGGCGAGCCCGCCGAGCGCGGCTGGAGCGGCCTGATCCGAGGGGATGACTCCCGTGGCTTCGCGGTTTGGGGGGATCGTTTGAACTCCTCCGGCCCGCCACCGGAAGGCGCTCTGGCAGCCGGCGACCCGATGGCCCTTATCGCCTGGTGCCGCGAGGGTTTCGCCCGCTACTGCGGCGCCCTGTGGACTCCGGAGCGACTCTTCCTGTGGACCGACGACGACGCCGGCTGCCCGCTCTTCTTTACCCGGAGCCCGGCCTTCGCCAGCGAGGCCAAGGTCTTGTTGGGGTTGGTGCCGGACTCTCTAGCCGAGCTGCCGGGGGCCGACGGCGGGCGGCCGCTGCCGGCGGTGGGGGAGTCGGTGTTCGGAGGCATCGAGGCGGTTCCGGCGGCGGGGCTGGTGATCCTCGAGCCGGTGGCCGACGCCGCTGCCAGCGACGCCGCCACGACCCCGTGGCGGGTGGTGGAGGTCCAGCGCCACGGGGCGCCCCTGCCGGCGGCGGAGGCGGTGGATCTGGACGCCGCGGCGGAGGTGGTGGCCCGGGGCCTGGAGGCGGCGGTGGAGCGCCTGGTGGGAGACGCCCGGGAGGTGGCGGTCTCCCTCAGTGGCGGGGTGGATTCGTCGGCGGTGGCGGCACTGGCGGCGCAGCGGGTGGAGCGCTTGCACACCTTCACCGTTGGCAGTCCCTTCGGCGACGAATTCGAGCAGGCCCGGGAGGTGGCGGAGTGGCTGGGCAGCGAGCATCGCGAGTTGATGATGCTGCCGGAGGATCTGGAGTCGCTGCTCGACGAGCTGCTTTGGGGGCTCGAAACCTGGGATCCCCTGACCCTGCAGATCGCGGCCCCGGCGGCCTATCTCTACCGCCGCGTAGGCAGCGAGCATCCGCTCTTCGTCACCGGCTACGGTGCCGACCTGGTCTTCGCCGGGGCGGTGGATACGAGTCTCGAAGAGGAACGCCTGGAAGCCCTGATTCGCCACCAGGTGGAGCTGACGGTGCCAACCAACGAGATGGCCCCGGCCTTCGCCCGCCGCTCCGGAGTGGTGGTGCGCTACCCCTATTGGGTCCCGGAGGTGAAGAGCCTCGGCCTGTCCCTGCGCGCGCGGCTGAAGGTGCGGGAGGGCGAGGTGAAATTCGTCCTGCGGCGGGCGGTGGAGCGCTTCCTGCCCCCGGAGGTGGCCTGGCGGCGCAAGGTGGGGATCCACCAGGGGTCGTCCATGGGCGCCCTCTTCGCCGAAGTCCTGGGAAGTGATTCCATGACCGGCCAGGCTCAGATCCTGCGCCGGCGCTTTCTCGCCCTTTTCGAACGACGGATGGCCCCGGCCTCCGGTGCCCCCACCGTCGCCGCCGAAGCTCAATTCTCGGAGGATTCGCCATGAGAGTGCTCCTGATCTGGCCCCGCAACGAGCGCTCGGTGCTCAGCGACGAGCTCAGCTGCGCCGAGCCCCTGCCGCTGGAATATCTGGCGGGGGCTTTGCGCTCGCACCACGACGTGCACATCCACGACCTGCGCCTGGATCCGCCGCTGGAATCCCTCGCCGGCGGTGAGGCGCCGGACCTGGTGGGGCTGGCGATCCCCTACACCACCATCGTGCGGGCGGTGCACGAGATCGCTGCCGACGTGCGGCGGCTGTGGCCGGACGTTCCCATCGTCGTCGGCGGTCACCATCCGACCATGAGCGGCGAATGGCTGGACGGGCTGCCGGCGGATTACATCGTGGTGGGAGAAGGGGCGGCGCCCCTCAAGGCGCTGGTGGCCCAGCTGGAAAAGCACGGCGACCTGGTCGAACCCATCCCCAGCGCCGGCCGGTTCGCGGAACGAGCCCACCTGCGCTACCAGCCGGACCTGGAGACGCTGGATTCCATGCCCTTCCCGGACCGCTCGCCGGTGGCGCGGCATCGGGAAAGCTATTTCCACTCGGTCTACCGGCCGGTGGTGCTGATGCGTTTCTCCGCCGGCTGCCCCTACAAATGCAACTTCTGCTCCCTGTGGCGGATGACCGACCGGCGGTACCTGACCAAGGACGTGCCGCGGGTGCTGGCGGAGCTGGAAGCGGTGCAGGGGGACAGCATCTACGTGGTAGACGACGAGGCGTTCATCCAGCCGCGGCGCATGTCGTTGCTGGCGGATGCCATCGAAGAGTCGGGGATCCGCAAGAAGTACCACATGTACGTGCGAGCGGACACCGCCCTGCGCAATCCGGAGGTGATCACCCGCTGGGCGGAGATCGGCCTCGACTCGGTGCTGGTGGGGGCGGAGTCCATGAGCGACGCCGAGCTGGACGAATACGAGAAGGGCGCCCACGCCAGCGAGACCCGCGGTGCCGTGGACCTCTTCCACAGTCTCGGGGTGAAGGTGCGCACCAACTTCATCATCAAGCCCGAGTATCAGCTTCACGACTTTGATCGGGTGGCGCGCACCGTCGAGGAGCTGGGCATCGACATGCCGAGCTTCTCTGTGCTGACGCCGCTCCCCGGCACGGTGCTCTACGAGCAGACCCGGGATCAGCTGATCTCGGACAACCCGGATCTCTACGACTGCTACCACAGCCTCTACCCCACCAAGATGCCGGAATCCCATTTCTACCGCGCGTTCGCGGATCTCCTGGAACGCACCGCCCAGCGCCAGCGCCCCGGGCTCAACGATCAGGACGATCCTTCGGTCTTTTATTTCTCCTCCGGCGGTGCCTTCGGGCGCATGCTGGAGGCGGTGCGCCAGGGCCATCTGCTCAGTCAACAGGGCTGGCGATCGGGGCCGGTGAGCGGCGCCGGGATGGTTTGAGGAGGTTGGTGACAGGTATGGATTCAGGTTTCGACGTTCAGGATCAGCGCGGTGCTCAGGTGCTCATCATCAACCGGCCGAAGAAGCGCAACGCCCTCACCCGGGAGGTGCGGCTGGGGTTGGCGAAGTGGTTTCGGGAGGCCGCGGAGGAGGCTCGCCCGGTGGTGTTAGCGAGCCGGGAGTCGGCCTTCAGCGCCGGCCAGGATCTCTCCGAAGCGAAGGACTTCGAACCCGGCTACATCCGCTTTTGGATCGAGGAGCACATGGAGCTCTACCGGGCCCTGCTGTCCTACCCCGGACCGCTGCTGGCGGCGGTGGACGGCTGCTGCGTCGGTGCCGGTCTGCAGATGGCGCTGCTGGCGGATCTGCGCATCGGCAGCCCCGAGTCCTTCTTCGCCATGCCGGAGCTGGACGACGCCATTCCCTGCATCCTCGGGGTCTGGACCCTATGGGACGTCATCGGCCGCAGCCGCACCACCGAGATGGCGCTGACCAACCGCCGGATCTACGCCGACGAGGCCTTGGAGTGGGGGCTGCTCAACCAGATCCAGCCGGCGGGCAAGCTGTTGGAGCGCACCCTCGACCTGGCTCTGGACATGGCCTCCAAGCCGGCCCTGGCGTTCCGCCTGACCAAGGAGCGGCTGCGGCTGCTGGCGCTGCAGGAGCAGGAGGCGTTGGCGGTGCACGCCAGCTACGCTCACACTCAGGCCTTCTCCAGCGGTCAGCCGCGGCAGAAGATGGAAGAGTTCTTGGACAAGGGCCGGCCGGTGCAGACGGTGAGCCGGGAGCCGGATCCGGGGGATCGATGACCACCGAGGAGAGCGCCGGAGAGCCTCTCCGGAATTCATTCAAGGGAGCGGGGCGATGAGAAATATCTACACCGCAGTGCTCAATGCCGTGCCCTTCCTGCCCTACGTCCACGGCCTCCTCCAGGTCTATGCCCAGGAGGACCCGGTGGTGGCGGAGGAGTACCGCTTCGGCGAGGCCTTCTTCCTCATCGAACGCCCAGAGGCCATCGTCGAGCGCATGGAGGATCCGGCGATCCTCTGCCTCTCCTGCTACGTGTGGAACTTCCGCAAGCAGATGAAGATCGCGCGGCTCGTGAAGCAGCGCCATCCGGACGTCTTGGTGGTGGCCGGTGGACCCCACGTGCCCAACCGGGTGGGAGATTTCCTCGAGCTGCACCCTTACGTCGACCTGCTGATCCACGGAGAGGGGGAGATCCCCTTCCGCCAGCTGCTGCGGGAGAACCTGGAGAGAAGCGCCAACGGACAGCCGGATTGGAGCCGGGTCGGCGGCCTGAGCTTCCTGCGCGACGGCGAGCTGGTGCACACCGGCCCGGGGGACAAGCTGCCCCGGGACATCCCCCTGCGCAGCCCCTACACCGAGGGGCTGATGAACGACGCCATCGAGCTGTGCCGGGAGAAGAATCTGCGCTTTTACGCGCCCTGGGAGACCAACCGCGGCTGCCCCTTCTCGTGCTCCTTCTGCGATTGGGGCTCCGCCACCATGAGCAAGGTGCGGCGCTTCGAGGATCTCTCGATCCAAGCCGACGTCGAGTTCTTCGGCCGCGAGCGGGTGCCCAACGTCTTCATCTGCGATGCCAACTTCGGCATCCTGCCCCGGGACGTGGACATCGCCCACGGCCTGGTGCGCGCCCACCAGCGTTATGGCTTCCCCAAGCAGGTGCGGGTGAACTTCGCCAAGAACTCCAACGACCGGGTGTTCGAGATCAGCCGCAGCTGGGCCGAGGCGGACATGCTCATGGGGACCACCCTGTCGATGCAGAGCACCAACCTCGAGGTGCTCGAGGCCATCGACCGCAAGAATATCGGCATCGACCGCTACACCGACCTCAAGGAACGCTACGCCGAGGCGGGGATCCACACCTACACGGAGTTGATCCTCGGGCTGCCGAAGGAGAGCGGTGAGTCCTTCAAGCGCGGCATCGGCTCGCTGCTGGAGGCGGGCAACCACGAGGATCTGCGGGTCTATGAATTCGACATCCTGCCCAACGCCCCCATCAACGACGACCCCCGGCTGCCGGAGTACCGGATCCAGACGGTGGAGAAGACCATGTACCTGGAGCGCCCCGGCACCCCCCAGGACGAGGTGGAGACGGTGCAGGTGGTGTTCGAGACGGCGGCCATGAGCCGCGAGGATTGGGTGGACGCCTCGGTCTTTGCCCAGATGATCCAATTCCTCCACAACGGCTGCTACACGCGCTACCTGTCGATTCATCTGCGGCGGCGCTACGGTCTGGCGTACTACGACTTCTACGAAGGGATCCAGCGCTATTTCCTCGACCGTCCGGAGAGCGCTCTCGGTGAGGTATTGGGGGAGCTGCGGGATCTCTACCGCCGCTATCAGCGGGATCCGAAGATTCCCCAGATCAACCTCATCGCCAGCCAGCCGCAGCTGGTGGAGAAGCTCTCCGCCTACGGCCGGCGCCGGGGATGGACGCCGGACGATTGGGGCTGGCTGTGCCTGGCGGCGCGCCATGGAGAGCTCTACGACCAGCTGGCCGAGTTCATCGAGCACCTGGGAACGAAGCACGGCTTCGAGGCGGGGGAGGAGCTGGAGCAGGTGCTGCGCTACCAGCGGGAGATCATGTTGCAGCCGGACTACGACCCGGAGGCGGGGCGGGAGGTGCACTACGACTACGACTTCCCGGCGTATCTCACCGGTGACCCGGCTGGAGGCGAAGAGCTGGCGGCGCGACCGGTGACCATCCGCTATCGGGATCGCCATATGGGGGTCAATCGTCAATACGAGATCCGCCCCGGCGATTTGAAGCAATTCGCCAAGGCGGCCATCGGCGAGAGCTACCCCTTCGTGCGCATCCGCCACTACCAGCATCAGCTGGAGGAGGCGGAGATCGAGCGGGAGCCGGAACCGGTGGTGGCTGTGGGCTAGGGAGCCATCCTCGAGCTACTACGGTGCGGCCGTGATTCTCATTCGTTAGGGAGCTCATCTGTCGTCAGGAGGAAATCGATTTCATGAGCTGGAATTTGCCGGAGCTGGCGGAGACCTTCGAGCGCGACGGGGTTGTCGAGTTGGGGCAGGTCCTCGAGCCCGCCGAGGTGGCGGAGCTGCGGGGGCATCTGGAGAAGTTGATGTACGGCGAGGCCGGGGAGGTGTCGCCGCAGGTGCGGGATCTCTCCGAGACCAAGGGCAAGCCCCTGACCTACTCGGTGATGCAGCTGGTGGACGTCTGGTCGCGGGATCCCCTCTTCGACCGGCTGGCGCGGCGGGACGATTTGCTGGACCTGATGGAGGGGCTGCTGGGACCGGATCTACAGCTGCTGCGGGATCAGAGCTTCTACAAACCTCCGGGGCACGGCGGCGAGATCTTCCTGCACCAGGACAACCGCTACTGGCATCTGGATCCTCCCCACGTGGTGACCCTCTGGCTCGCCCTCGACGACGCCACCATCGACAACGGCTGCGTGCACTTCCTCAAGGGCAGCCACACCGTCGGCCGCGTGTCCCATCACCGGGCCATGGAGGGCGAATCGATCCTCCTGGAAGCGGAGGCGGACAAGGCCAAGACGGTGCCCATCGAGGTGCCGGCGGGCCATGCCACGGTGCACCATTGCCACCTGGTCCATTGGTCACCGCCCAACCGCACGGACCGGCCGCGGCTCGCCCACACCATTCAGTACATGGCGGCGGGTCTACGCAAGGACGGCAAACCCTGCGTCGACTTCCCGCTGCTGCGGGGGCGGATGCGGATGCCGGCGGAGGCGTCATGAGCGAGGACAAGACGATGCAGGAGCCAGTGCAGGAAGGGCCCCCCAAGGTTCTGCTGGAGATCGAGGACGGCGTCGCCTGGGTGACCCTCAACCGCCCCCACCGGCTCAACGCCATGACCCTGGAAGGGCTGGACCTGCTGCTCTCCTTCATTCGGCAGGCGGGAGAGGATCCGGAGGTGCGGGCCCTGGTGATCACCGGCGCCGGCGAGGACGCCTTCTGCATCGGCAGCGACGTGCGGCTGCTGGACGAGGCCTACGCGACCCGGGATTTCCGCTACTTCCGCGATTATCTGAACAAGATCAACGGCGTCTTCTTCGCCCTCGAAGAGCAGCCCATCCCCACCATCGCCATGGTGCAGGGGCGGGCCCGGGCCGGCGGCTTCGAGCTGATCATGTCCTGCGACTTCGTATTCATCGCCGAGGAGACCCGCATCGGCGACGCCCACACCCCCTTCGGCCACATGCCCGGCGCCGGCGCCACCCAGCGCCTGGCGCGCAAGATCGGCTATCAGCGGGCGATGGAGATCATCATGAGCGGGCGCTGGATGGAGGGGCCGGAGGTGGCTCAGCTGGGCTTGGCCCTGGAAGCGGTGCCCCGGGCGGAGCTGCGCAAGACCGTGACGGCCTTTGTCGACGATCTGAAGGAGAAGACCCGGGACAGCCTGGCGCACATCAAACGGGTGATGCTGCGGGGTTGGGATCTGCCGCTGCGGGATGCGGTGCAGATGGAGATCCAGAGCTATATCGAATACCTCGCCACCTGCATGGAACCGGTGGAGATCTATCACCGCAACCAGGAGAAGCGCCGGGCCCGCAAGCGGGAGAAAGCCCGCGGCGAGGGTGGGGAGTGACGGCTCCGGCCGCTGAGAGCTCGGGATCTTGAGGCTGCCGAAGGAGCTCCGCTGGCTCTACGAACAGGTACGCCCCTTCCGCGGGCTGCACCTGCTGCGCATCACCTGTCTGCTGCTCACGGGGACGCTGCAGCTGCTCGATCCGCTGGTGATCAAGTGGCTCATCGACGACGTCCTGGCGTGGCGCCGGTGGGAGATGCTGCCAGTGGCGGCGGCGGCTTTCTTCCTGGTCTATCTCTTTCGTTTCACTCTCTTTGGCCTCGGGGCGCTGGTCAATTTCTACGCCGGCCAGCGCACCGCCTTCAATATCCGTCTCAAGCTCTTGCGCCATCTACAGCGGTTGTCGGCGAAGCACTACGACAACCGTTCGGTGGGCGAGACCCAGCACCGGGTGCAGCAGGACGTGGACCAGATCGAGCAGCTGGCGGGGGAGCTGGTGGGTTCGATCATCTGGTTTGTGTTGGTGACCTTCATGACCCTGCTCATCATGTCGATTCTCAGCTGGCAGCTGACCCTCATCAGCCTGCCGCTGATCCCCCTGCTGCTGGTCATCCGCCGCTACGGCTACCCCCGCCTCAAGGCCGCCTCCGACCAGGTACAGAAGGCCGGTGGGCGCACCAGCAGCTTTCTCCAAGAGCATCTCTCGGCGCTGGTGCAGACCCACCTGCTCAACAGCCAGCTGCGGGAGCTGCGCCGCTTCACCGCGGTGGTGAAGGATCTGCTGCGGCTGCAGGTCTCCCGCCGCAGCACCGAGCTGGTGGTCAGCTTGCTGTCCATGATGGTCAGCGTCACGGCGATTTCGGTGGTCCTCGGGCTGGGCGGCTACCAGGTGCTCAAGGGGGCGCTGACGGTGGGCGGGCTGGTGGCCTTCTACACCTACCTCAACCGCATCTTCGACCCCATCCGCGACATGGTGGATATGTACTCGCGCCTCCAGCGGGCCAACGCCAGCATCCGGCGGGTGATGGCTCTGCTGGGAGAGACGCCGGACGTGGTGGAGCGGCCCGACGCTCGCCGGCTACCCGCCGGCACCCCGGGGCGGGTGGACGTAGAGGATGTGAGCTTCTCCTACCGGGAGGATCGGCCGGTGTTGCGGGGGGTGTCGCTGGATCTGGTGCCCGGGGAGAAGGTGGCCCTGGTGGGCGGCAGCGGCAGCGGCAAGACCACCCTGGGCAAGCTCCTGGTCCGCCTCTACGACGTCGACGACGGGGCGATTCGGCTGGACGGGGTCGACATCCGGGACCTGACCCTCCACAGCCTGCGCAGCAGTCTTTCCCTGGTACCCCAGGATGCGGTGCTCTTCGACGTCAGCCTGCGGGAGAATCTGCTCTACGGCCGGCCCAAGGCTTCCGAAGACGAGCTGCAGCGGGCGGTGGACCTGGCCCAGCTGCGGGAGACGGTGGAGGGCCTGGAGAACGGCCTGGACGAGGCGGTGGGGCCTCGCGGCGGCAAGCTCTCCGGCGGCCAGCGGCAGCGGGTGGCCATCGCCCGGGCGATCCTGCAGGAGCCCCGGGTGCTGATTCTCGACGAGGCCACCTCGGCGCTGGACGGTCCGACGGAGCAGCGGCTGTTGGAGGCTTTGGACGGCTTCGTCGAGGACCGCACGGTGCTGGTCATCGCCCACCGGATTTCGGCGGTGCGCTGGGCGGATCGGGTGGTGGTGTTGGACGCCGGGGCGGTGGTCGAAGAGGGCACCCACGAAGATCTCTACGCCCGCGGCGGCCTGTACCGCCAGCTGTGCGACGAGCAGCTGGGCAAGGGGGATGCGGAGGACGCTGACGCTGAACGGCCGGAGCGGAGCGCCGTATGAAAGCCATTCGCTGGGCCGCCCGGATGATTCCCGTGGTCATCGTGGTGCTCTTCACCACCGCCGCCCTGCTGATCTGGATCGGTCGGGTGGAGAAGGTGGTGGAAGCGCCGGGGGTGGTGGAGGTACAGGATTTCGAGAAGGTGCGGGCCGAGGTTCCCGGCATCGTCGCCCGGGTGGCGGCCCGGCCCGGCGAGACGGTGGAAGCCGGCCAGCTGCTGCTGGTGCTGGAGAACGGCCGGCTGCAGATCGAGCTGGAAACGGCGTCGAAGGATCTGCAAGCGGCGCGGCTGTCGCTGGAGGAGGCCCAGCGCCGCCGGCGGCTGCTGGTGGAGGAGAGTCATCCCCGGGAGCTAGAGCTGGCGCGCTCCGAGATCCGGCGTCTGGAGCTGCTGCAGGAGCGGCGCCAGGCGCGGGTGGGAGAGCTGGAGGTGTCGCTGAACAGCGCCGCGGGCGCGCTGGGGCGGGCGGAGGAGCTGCTGGCCGCCGGCTTGATCAGCGACAGCGAGCGGGACGAGGCGAGCAGCCGGGTGGAGGAGGCCCGCTGGCGGCTGCGGCAGTCGCAGATCGAAGGGCGGGAGGATGCTTTATCCCTGGAGGCCGCCCGGGGGCGCCGGCAGCTCATCGAGAGCCAGCATCGACGGGTGATGGTGGAGCTGGACGCGCTCGTCGAGCGGCTGAGCCAGGAGGTGGAGCAGCTGAAATCTCGCCGCATCGAGCTGGCTTCCCAGGTGGCGGCGCTGGAGATCCACGCCGACACTTCCGGCGTCCTGGCGGGACCGGAGCCCAACGAGCTGCTGCGCCGCAGCCTCGGCTCCGGCGAGGAGGTGTTGACCATCCTCGACGACACATCGGTGCAATTCGTCGCCTCGGTACCGGAGGAGGCTATCGTCAAGATTCGCCGGGGACAGCCGGTGACGGTGGAGGTGAGCGGCCTCCCCAAGCGCCAGTTCGAGGCCTTCGACGGAACGGTCGAGGAGGTCGACCTGCAGGCCCAGACGACGGCCTCAGCGTCCAGCTCCTATCGAGTGAGGATTCGCCTGGAGCGCCCCTGGGTGGTCTGGGAGGAGCGCAATTTCTACCTGCGGGACGGCATGCAGGGGCGGGCCAAGATCAGCTATCGCTCCGAGGTCCGTCTGCTGCGCTCGTTGGTGGACTGGCTGGTGGGAAATCCGAGCTGAGGCCCGGCTGGAGATGGGTAACGAGCGCAAAGAGCTCAAAGAGCGCAAGCCGAAGAAGAACGCGCCGGAGGAGGAAGCCGGGAAGGAGTCCGTGGAGACGTCCACCGGGAAGGCCGGGGACTTCACCCTGCGCTGGCTGACGCCCCCCTTCAGCGAGCTCAACGAGCCGCCGCCAGCAGGACGGGACGGCGTGGCCGCCGGCACTTCCTCCTACGATGCTCTTCCCGGGGAGATCATCGAGGGGCCGGACGATGGCTGACGCCGCGGCGGACTTAGAACAACGTCTCCAACAACACGGCGCCGAGCTGTTGGCAGCCTGGCGGCGAGCGAGCTCCGCCGGTGGAGTGCTGGTGCTGGCGGACCCGGGGGGCTGGTGCGGGGGCTGGTGGGTCCAGCGCCTGTGCTCCGAGCTGGGCTTTCCTCTTCCTCCCATGGCCCTGGCGGACGGCGGTGGTCGTCCCTGGGGCTGCCTCGGGGATCTGGCCTGGGAGCTGGCTCGTCGCCTCCGGCGATCTCATCCCGGGGCGCTGCGGCGTTACGGTTCCCTATTGGTGAGCCTGCGGCCGGCGGTGGCGGGGAAGGAGCCGCTGCAGGGCTTCCGAGGACACGCCTCGGGGGTGGCAGACTACCTGCTGGAAGGTCACGTGGCAGGGCTGCGGGATTTCTTCCGCGGCCGCGACGTGAGCCCATGGCTCGGCGAGGACCTGGTGAGCTGGGTGCTGGCGGCGACCCGCCAAATCAGTAGCGCCGAAGAACAAGGCGCGGAGGTTGGGGTCGGGCGGTCGCCCCTGTGGATCGACGTGTCGGCTCCTCTGAGCGCCACGGAACAGCAGGGCCTCAAGCTGCTCACGGCGCGACTGGGGCAGGAGTCGGCGGGGCCTTCTGCCGGGCCCCTTCCCGGCTTGCTGCTGACGGTGCCCTGGCCGCTGGAGAAGCTACCGGAAGATCTGCGAGAGCTGAGCTTCGTCCAAGGTTGGGAGCTCTGGCCGGTGCCTGGAGCCCAGGAGGAGCGGGTGGAGCGCGAGGAAGCTCTTCTGAACCTGCCGTTGCCGGAGAAACGAGCTGTGGCGGCGGCGGCGCTTTGGGGACGGCGGTTCCAGGCCGCCGAGCTCGCCTCTGTCCTGGAGGTGAACGAGGACGAGGCAGAGCGGCGCGTGCAGAGTCTCGCCGAGGATCAGTGGATTCTGAAGGTGGGGGAGGATGGCTGGCTGGTGACGGTCGCCCTGCGCTCCGGAGCTGCGTCGGTACCGCTGGACGAAGCGGAGCGGGCGGAGCTGGAGATGAGGGTGCATCGGCAGGCTGCTGAGGTGTCGGAGCTGGCGGCGGATCGCAGCCGGCACCAGCGTCTGGGCGGTGTCGAGGGTTGGGGGCTGACGGGGCTCCAGGCCATGGCCCACGGATGGCGGGTGTCCGACTATGCCGCCGCCCTCGACCACGGGCGGCGAGCCATGGAGGATCCGAAGGTCCTGGAGAAGGTGCACCCGGAGCTGGTGCTGGCGCTCCTGTACTACGAGGCGGGCCGATTCGAGGAGACGGACGAGCAGTTCTCCGCGCTGGTAGCCCGGGCGACGAAGGAGATCTCCCGGGTGATCCTGGGGCGGCTCCAGGGCTACGCTCAGGTCTTCGGATTGCACCAATTCGAGCGCGGTCTGGAGACCTTCGAGCTGCCGCTGAAGTATTTCCGCGAGCAGGAGCGGCGCAGGGAGGTGTGCTTCCTGCGCAACTCCAGCGCTTGGGCGCTGCTGCGCCTGGGGCGCTTCGACGAGGCGCAGGAGCTCGAGGAGCAGACGCTGGAAGAGGTGGAAGGCTTCGATCCACCGGATTCCTATTTGCTGACCCTGATCCACCTCAATCTGGGGCGGCTGCTGCGGGATCGCCAGCCGCAGGCGGCGGCGGAGCACATCGCTGCCGCCCGGGAAGCCAACGAGGGGGATTTGAGCCCGGACTTGCTGCTGATCTTCCTGTTGCTGCGGGCGGAGGTGGCTCGGGTGCAGGGAGAGGCGGCCCTGCGGGCGAGCTTGTGGGCCCAGGCGGATGAGTTGCTGCGGGACTTCGATGCGGTGGAGGTGGCGGGGCGGGTGGCACCGCTGCTCCGGAGCTGGTGGGATGCGGAGACTGCTGACCCTCGTCGGGCCTTGGGAGAGACCGTGCGCCGGGCGCTGGCGGTGGGCTTGGCCGAGGCGCAAAGCGCTCTCGACTCTGGGACCTCCTCGTCGGGGCTGCACCGGCTGTCGTTGGCCGAGGCCGACGAGGAGCTGGGACGGCGGTTGGAGCAGGAGTTGGAGACCGAGGCTGCCGAGCTCGGAGGTTTCGAGCTGCAGGGCCTGCAGTTGGAAAGCCTGGAAGCTGGAGACTTGCCGGAGTTGCTCTCGGGGCTGGTGGTGGAGCAGGGCTCGGTGGCCTGGCTTCGCGGCGGCGCTCTCGTCGTCGACGGTGCTGCGACGGGGCACGGGTTGGTACTCCAGGATCCTCGCTCGGCGTCGGCACGGACCCGGGTGCGCCGAGCGCTACGACGGGCGCCCTGCGCCGGATGGGTGCTGGCCCTGCCGTCTGCTGGGAAAATCTTTGAAGGTTGCCGCCCGCGGCCGGGGGAGTTGCAGATCCTCGACGTGAAGCACGGCGAGCGGAAACGCTTGCCGGGGCTCGAGCCGGTGGATGTGCGGGTGTGGACGCTACCGGAGACGCCCGACAGCGGCGGAGGAGACCCGCGGCTGCGGGCTCTTCTGGAGCATTTCGCCGAGCTCACCGGCGTGCCGCTGCTGGCGGTGACCCACCTGCGGCGGGCCGGTCGCTGGCCGGTGGAGGAGCCCCGGCGGGCCCTGCGGCTGATGTTGGAGACCGGTATGGAGCATCTGGTGGTGGGGAATCGATGGCTTCGATGGAATCCCCAGGAGGGCGGCCGGGATCCGTGGCTGGCGCTGCGGCCGAAGCTGTCGACGGTAGCGCTGGTCTACCGTAGCGACCAGGAAGCCAGTAGCGACCAGGAAGCCAGTATCGACCAGGAAGCCAATATCGATCCGGAAGCCAGGCCTCCAGGATTCCTGACGGCCCCCGGCTGCTGCGCTCAGGTGGGGGATGGGGCGTTGGAGTTTCTCGAGGGGTGCAACGGTCAGCTGAGCCTGGGGCAGCTGCTGGAGGGTCTCGAGCCGCAGTCTCGGCGGGCGGCGAGGACTCTGTTGCGGCAGCTCCACGATCGGGGCCTGGTGAGCCTACTCTGACAGGTATTCAGTGGGCACTGGGCTTCATTGGGGACTGGGCTTCAGCGGACACTGGCTTCAGCAGACACTGGCCTGTGAGAAGATGAGCGGCGGCGCGGGACCACCGCCCACGCCGAGAAACTCTCCATGTCCACCTACCGCTCTTCCCGCATCGCTGCCTGGTCCTTTCTAGGCCTGCTGCTGACCGCCAATCTGGTGGCGGCGGTGCTCTTCGACCGCTCTCAATGGCCGGGGCTGGTGGGGGATGAAGCGACCTACCTGATGCAGGCGGAAAGCCTGGCCTACGACCTCGATCTGCGCTACTCGCGGGAAGACTACGACCGCTTCGTCGAGCTTCACGGTCAGCCGCCGGAGGGCCTGATCCTACAGAGCCGGGACGACGGTGGGCATATGGTCTACAGCAAGCCTTTCCTCTACGCCCTGGCCCTGGCGCCGGCGGTGCGGGTGGCGCCGGAGAAGGGGCCGGCGGTGATCAACGCCCTGTTGTTAGCGCTGGCGGCGCTGATGGCGGCGCGGTCTTTGGAGCGCCTCCAAGGGGCTGGGGGGCCGGTGTGGGTGGCGGTGTGGGTCTTCGCCTCGGTGGCCTTCGCCTACACCTTCTGGAGCCATGCCGACCTCTTCCTGATGTGCGCCACCGCTGCCGGCTTCGCCCTCGCCACCGGGTCGGTGACGCCGGTACGGGGGGCGATGCCGGAGATCTTCGACCAGGATCCGGAGGAGCGGCCGGACTCGCGCTTCGCACTGCGCTGGCTGGCGGTGGGGGTGCTGCTGGCGATTCCCGGGGCCTTTCGGCCGTTCTATCTGACTCTGCTGCTGCCGGCGCTGATGATGGTGCCGCCGCGGCACGCTCTACGGGCTCGCACCTTGATCCTGGTGCCGGCGCTGGCGGTGCTGGCCCTCACCGCCGGAGTGCAGTGGGTCAGCGGCGGCAGCTGGTCGAGCTACGGCGGCGAGCGCCAGGGCTTCTACCAGCGCACGGGCTTCCCGGAGGTGGACTTTCCCGCCGGCGGCTGGGATGAATCCGTGGAGCGCTGGGGCAACACCTCGTGGCTGCACGAGGATCTCTTCGAGGTCGAGACGGACCCCAAGCTACTCGGTTGGAATGCCCTCTATGCTCTCGCCGGCGCCAATGTGGGAGTGCTGCCCTACTTCCTGCCGCTCTTCCTCGGACTGCTGGCGGGCGGCTGGACGCGGCAGCGCAGCTGGTTGCTGGCGGCGGTGCTGGTGTCCATGGCGGCGTTCCTGATCTTTCGGCCGTTCAATTTCTATGGCGGCGCCGGTGCCATCGCCAACCGCTACTTCCTGCCGCTCTTTCCGGCGCTGTGGTTCGGTGGTCATCGGGAGCTTCGCGGGCGCTGGGCGCTGCTGGCGGCGGCGTTGGCGGCGCCGCTGATGTTGCCGACCTGGAGCCAGCCCTGGGCCTATCCGGTGCGGGCAGAAGGTGGGTACCACCATGTGAACACGCTGGCTCGCAGCTATCTGCCCTACGAAACCAGCCAAAGCCATCTGCCGCGAGCTTCCGAGGATATTTCCTACGGCGGGATCTGGTTGCGTTTTCCGGATCCGACGATCTGGCCCCAGGACGGGCGCCTGCGAATCCTCGGTGGCACTCAGAGCCGCTTGCTGGTGGGGAGCCCGACAGTGCTGCGGGGGCTGGAGCTGACCCTCGCGCCGCCGGCCACCACCGCCCTCACCGTCGACGGCGCCGAGGTGGGGGAGATGCGCTTCGAGCCCAACGGCACCTTCCACGTGGCTCTCGAGCTGGCCGAGCCGGATCGCCACCACGCCATGTGGTGGACCTCCACGCCGCAATATCTCTATCTGTTGACCCTGCGTCTCGACGAGACTCCGGAGCGCCCGGTGCCGATGTCGTTGACGCCGCTCTTCGGGAGTGACCCGTGACCGATTCTTCTAAGCCTGATTCTCCCCTCGTTCCCGAGGTCCAAGAAGCCGCCGCCGACCTTCCTTCGAGCTGGATCGTCCAGCTGCGAGGCCGCCTGACATCGCCGCCCCCGAGCCGCTTGGCGGCCACCGGCGACCGTTCCGCGGCGGTGTTGGTGCCCCTCTTCGTCGACGCCGGTGAGCTATGGGTGCTGCTCACCCGCCGGGCTGAAGCATTGCCCAAACACCGCAGCCAGATCGCCTTTCCCGGCGGCACCCTGGAGCCCGGCGAAACGCCCTGGGAAGGGGCCCTGCGGGAAGCTCAGGAAGAGGTCGGCCTGATCCCGGAGACGGTGTTGCAGCTGGGAGAGTTGGACGAGCTCCAATCCACCACCGGGTTTCGGGTCCTGCCCTGCGTCGGTTGCATTCCCAGCGGCTTTCAGCTGCGCATCAACCCGGACGAGATCGCCGATACCTTCCGCGTGCCCCTCACCGCTTTGGCCAATCCGCGGCTGATCGAGGATCGGCCGGTGGTGGTGGACGGCCACGAACGGATGCTGCGGGTCTACCACGTTGGCTCGCGGCAGATCTGGGGCATCACCGCCAAGATGCTGCAGAACCTGCTGCGGCGGCTGGGGATGGAGCCGTCGGCGAATTGAGCTCTGCCTTGGCCTTCGGAGAGCTCGGATTCCTCCGACAAGACCTCTGAACCGATCCCTCGACAGCTCGCGGTGCCGTCCGCCTGGGAGGGCTAGGCTGCGATCCTTATGAGCGAATCTAACTCGGTCCCCTCAATCCGCATTCGTGCGGTCAACGAGCAGCCGGTGCGGCAGGGCGGCTCCTTTGTGCTCTATTGGATGATCGCCAGCCGGCGGCTGGAGTGGAATTTCGGCCTCCAGTGGGCGGTGGAGCAGGCGCGGGATCTGGGACTGCCGCTGGTGATCCTCGAGGCTCTGCGGGTGGGTTACCCGTGGGCCAGCGACCGGCTGCACCGCTTCGTCCTCGACGGCATGGCGGAGCACGCGCGGCGGCTGGAGGATTCGAAGGTGCTCTACCACCCTTACGTGGAGCCCGAAGAGGGAGCCGGCAAGGGGCTGCTGGCAGCGCTGGCGGAATCCGCAGCGGTGGTGGTGACGGACGACTATCCGGCCTTCTTCCTGCCACGGATGGTGCAAGCGGCGGGGCAGCAGCTGAAGGTGCGGCTGGAGGCGGTGGACAGCAACGGTCTGCTGCCCTTGAGAGCGGCGGACAAGACCTTCTCCCGGGCCTTTGACTTTCGCCGGTATCTGCAGAAAGAGCTGCCTCAACATTTGGGTGCCTTTCCTCGCCCGTATCCGCTGCAGGGACAGGCCCTGGAGGCGCTGGAGTCGTTGCCGAAGAAGGTTCTGGAGCGCTGGCCGGCGGCGGGGGAGGACTTGCTGGCGGGCTCGGAAGGGGCGCTGGCGAAGCTGCCCATCGATCATTCGGTGCCGGTGGCACCGGCCCGAGGGGGCGCCGAAGCGGCACGGGAGACTCTGGAGCGCTTCCTCGAGGAACGGTTGGACCGCTATGGCGAGGGCCGCAATCACCCCGACGACGACGCGGCCAGTGAGCTATCCCCCTACCTCCACTTCGGTCACCTGAGCGCGCACCAGACCTTTGTCGAGGTGATGGAGCGGGAGGGCTGGAACCCCTCCAAGCTGGGCCATAGCACCAGCGGCAGCCGGACGGGCTGGTGGGGGACGGGGGAGTCGACGGAGTCCTTCCTCGACGAGCTCATCACCTGGCGCGAGGTGGGGTTCAATATGTGCTGGCGCACCGACGAGTATGACCGCTATGAGTCGTTGCCGGATTGGGCGCTTCGGACCCTGGAGGAGCACGCCGGCGACGAGCGGCCCTACGTCTACACGCTGCAGGAGTGGGAGCGCGCCGAGACCCACGACGAGCTGTGGAACGCGGCGCAGCGGCAGCTGGTGTTGACGGGCAGGATGCACAACTATCTGCGCATGCTCTGGGGCAAGAAGATCCTGCATTGGTCGGAAAGCCCGCGAGCGGCACTGGACATCATGATCGAACTCAACAACAAATACGCCCTGGACGGCCGGGACCCCAACTCCTACAGCGGGATTTTCTGGGTCCTGGGGCGCTACGACCGGGCGTGGGGTCCGGAGCGAGAAGTCTTCGGCAAGATCCGCTACATGACCTCGAAGAGCACCCGCAGCAAGCTCAAGTTGAAGGAGTATCTGCGGCGGTGGGGGCCGGAGGGAGAGGCGGCGGAGAGGCAGCAGAGCTTGTTCTGAGGCGATTCCCGCACCGAATCAACACTTGGGTCCTCCCTGTTGGTCCCCGGCCCTTGCCCGGCTTCTTTCGAGGCTTTCTGGGGTCTACAGCAGCATCCAACCAGAAGGTGAGCCAGAGCAGAACCAGAACTTGGGTCCCCCTTTTTGGGGACCTCGGCCAAGAAGGAGCCAACAAGCACCAACAAGTGGGTCCTGCCGGCTGAAACGCTTGAAGTTAAGGCTTTCCGCTCAGCGCGGAAGAGGGCCGAGGAGCTTGCCGTCTTCGTCTAGAGCGGGGTAGGGCACCTGGTGCTGGCGGCAAAGGGCGGCCTGGCGGGGATAGGCCCACTCGAAGAGGGTCCGTCGGAAGATCCCCTCGTCGAGTCGAGACGACTTGTAGAGGCCCTGATTCTGTCGCTGCCGTTGAGCCTCGTAGAGAAGGAGTGCGGCGGCCACCGAGACGTTGAGGCTGCTGACCATGCCGATCATGGGGATGATCACTTCCTGATCTGCCAGCGCTCGGGCCTCCTCGGAGACACCATCCTTCTCTTGCCCCAGGAGGAAGGCGGTGGGAGCGGTGTAGTCGGGCTCGCGGAAGTCGATGGCGGCGTCGGAGAGATGAGCCGCGTAGATGCGAAAGCCGCGGTCCTTGAGGACCGTCGCTGCGGTCTCGATGTCCGGATGGCTTTGGATGCCGATCCAGCGGGCGCTACCGGCGGCGGACATGCGGCGGGCGGAGGGGAGCCGCCCGCCGAGAAGAACTGCGTGGGCCTCGAAAATGCCCACAGCGTCTCCCGTTCGCAGGATGGCGGAGAAGTTGTGGGCCTTGTGGACATGCTCCATCAGCACCGTCAGGTCCGGCTGACGGTGGAGGAGAATGTCCCGCAGGCGGTGGAAGCGGCGGCGGGTGATCATGGAAGTCGGTAACTAGCTCGGCGGCCGGTGCTCATCTCCTAGATCGCTGCCCGCAAGGGGCTAGGAGCCGCAGCCTTTCCGTCAGCTCTGAGCTTGCTTCCAGACGTCGACGCAGCCTTTGTAGTTGCGGGCGATCTCGTCGACACAGCTCTGCGCCTGAGAGGGATCGGCGAGGAAACGCTTCACCGCATCGCTGAAGTTGGTGCGGCCGACGGCGAAGCCGATGAAGCCGTCGACGGGGGCCGCTACCTGCAGCCACTTGTGCACCTGGGCGGTGTCGGAGCCCCGCCCCAGGAGGATGCAGCCCACATCCTGGCGATGGTCGCCCCGGCGAACCGCTGCGGAGACCGTTTGGGCCTGCTCCCGCGTCTCCAATCCCTCGATCTTCCAGATGTCCGGCTCGACGCCGAAGTCTTGCAGCTCGTGGATGGCTTCGACCATACGCTGGGGCCGGACTTCCTTGTCATAGCGCTCGCCCATGGCCTTCTCCTCGTCGGTCACCGCCGGCACGAGGAGCTCGAACATCATGTAGTGATCCTCGGTGTCGTGGATGTACTCCGAGAGCTCTTTGAGACGGGTCGCCTGCTCCCGATTTTCCTGGGCGTTGTCGGCGGGGTGATAGCGCACCAGACATTTGACGATCTCGGGCTTGAAGAAGCGCAGATGGTCCTGCCAGCGAGGGCCATACTCGAAGTCGAAAACCGGCTGGCCGGACTTCTCGACACAGATCGAACGGCAAATCCCGGTCGCCGCGGCATCCACCAGCACCTGGTTGCCATATTCGGCGTCGACCAAGACTCCGACCTGATCCTTGGGCACGCCCATGTCGATGGCCTTGAGCAGGCCTCGGTAGATGAGCATCTTGGCTTCCGCGATGGCGCTGCGCTGGTCTTCGGTGGCGCTGACGACGGGATCGCCGGAAAGCTGGAAGAATTTTTTGCGGAAGCTGCCGCGGTGGTCAAAGGGCTGGACGAATAGGGGCTGGTTGTAGCCGATCTTCTTCATCGAGAGATCCTCCGAGAGCGAGTGCTGGGAAGTGGGGCGACCGCGAGGCGGACGAGCCTAGTGTACGCGTCGGATCTAGGGCGTCGCAACCCCGCTGTCGAGGAGAAGTCCGATGCGGTCCCCGGCTTGCTCAGCGTCTCGCTCACCGATTTCCATCAGCCGACGAAGGTAGGAGGGCTGGAACATGAGCAGGCTGAGGAAGTCTGGGCTCGACGTTTGGCGGGTGCCGAGGCTGCGGGTGAGAAAGCGAAAGGTGGAGGGCAGATCGGGCTCGTATTCAGCGGCCAGGCGGCCGAGATCCTCCGACGGCCGGAGCACCACCGAGTCGATGATTCGAAAGCTGCCCCTCTTGTTCGGAGGAAGCCGGCCGATGAGCTCGTTCATCTTCTCCATGCGGGCGACATCCTGGTCGACAAGATCGAGGAAGACCGAGTTGAGGAGCTTGCCCAGGATCTGCGCCGGCGGTGGGTAGCCGGTGATGGAGGAGCGGTCGGCATCCTCGACGGAGCGCCGGTAGCGCGTGGAGATCACCAGGATGCGCGAGGCGCCGAGATGGATCGCCGGTGACAGCGGAGCGGTGAGGCGAATGCCGCCGTCCCCGTGCCAGCTGCCGGCGAGGCGCACGGCGGGGAAGAGGAGCGGTAGCGAGGAGGACGCGAGGATGTGCTCCAACACCAGGCGGGCTGTGCGGCTGCGGCGACTGGGGCGCTCCCAGGTTTGGATTTGGGCACCTTCGACCCAGGTAATCGTCTGCCCGGTACCGTAGTCGATGGTGGTGAGGGCGATGGCCCGGAGACGTTCAGCTTCGAGGTTGCGGCGGATGCCGATGATCTCGCCGTCAACGGTGGGCAGGACCCTCGTGAGGGTTTGGCGGAGAGGTTCGGTGTCGACCAGACCTCGGACCTTCGGTGCGTGCTCCGACCCACCGGAGGTGAGGCGACCGGCCCAGCGCAGAAAGTTGGAGCTGAGGGCTGCGGAATCGACCCGAAAGACGTCTTCTAGCTCGAGGTCGGACCAGATGGCAGTGAGCTCGTCGGCGGCTTCTTCCAGGCTCCCAGGGTGAGAGGCGAGGAACGTGGCGTTGATGGCTCCAGCGGAAACACCGGTGATGATGGGGAAGCGGGCGTTTGGAAAGCGTCGGGCCAGGCCGCGAAGAAGGCCGACCTGATAAGCCGCTCGAGCGCCGCCGCCGGAGAGCACGATGGCCAGATCGTGAGGCGGCTTGGCGGGCTCGGGTCGGTCGGGCGATGGTTGAGAGGTTTGGGACATGGGAAAGCTGCGGCAGATGGGCTCATTGTCCATCAAGCCCGTGGCTCGATCAACTGTTGGTACCCAAGTTGTGATTCCTGGCCTTCGCTACTGCAAGAAGTGCAAGAAGAGGCACCCACTTGTTGGATTGTCGGTGTTTCGAGCCCGGGTCGGCGGCTTTTCGTCTCCAAACAAGGCCTTCGAGATGGACTGCGAGAGCTCGTCCGTTGGGCAAATGGGTTGCTCGGCCTCGAGAATTTGAGTCTGATCTACAGCAGAAACTCGTCTGGGTGAGCCTCGAGGCGCACCTCTCCCTGAGATGCTCGATGAGCCATCCAGAGTCGTGTTGAGTTTGGAGGTCTTCGGGCTCGGGCTAGCCGATCATCCAGCTCGCGGGCGGTTGGTTGGCTCGACAAAGGTCAGGGCTGGTGGAAACGTGCCTTCTGGGAATGTTACGAGTCGATCTCCGGCCCGGAGCTTGGCTGAGGCGGCCATGTAGGCGGCAACCACTTGTCGATAGGCTGCTTCGAAAGCTTCTTTGACTGCCATGGACGCCGCGATGATCAAGGGTCCTGGGCCCTTCTTGGGCTTTTTGGGGGCTGCGTGGGGGTTCTGCCGGAGCAGTTTCTTCCGGCCCAAGGGGTGAGTGCCGTTTTTCCGGTGCCTGGATCGGGTCTCCTCTTCGATCTCATCCACCAGGACCTGAACTCGCTTCTGGTACTCCTCCCAGGACAAGACCGCCCAGCAAGGTAGCTGGGACAGCTCGAGAATCTCCTCTTGCTCGTAGTCTTCCTCCTTGGGAGGAGAGGCCGGCCGGTTGTGGCGGTCGCGGCATAGGGCCGTGCGGTTGACCCAGATGCCACGGTGGACGGGACCTTCCAGGATCATCGACGCGGGGTGAAGGCCCGGCCACTCGAGGGGGCTGGCGACCAGATCCTCCTTGCATCCGTGAGAGAGCAAGTAGCGCAGAATCTGCACTTGAGATTCTTCGTCATCGGCTACTACCGAGTAGGAGTACTGACGGTGCCAGAACTTGCCGGACCAGCGGTGGATCCGGCCAGCTTCCCGGGCCAGGTTGCCGGCGAAGTAGCTCATGAACTGAGCCATGGCATGGGCATCGCGGACACGGAGCAGGAGGTGGACGTGGTTGCCAAAGATGAGGACAACCACCACTTCCACCCCAGCCCTCCTGGCGGCGCGGGCGACGATGGCCTTGGCCAGCCGATTGAGCTGGCCGCTGGGGGTGAGTAGGAAGCGGGCCTGGAGGCACCGATGGGTGACCAGGACCAAGGCTCCGCCGGGAGGAACGAATCGAATAGGTTTTCTCATGAAATCTCCTTCACCCGTTCAAGAGGGCAAAAGGAGCAGGGATCGCTCACCTTTTTGAAGAAAAGGGCGAGATTTCTGAAGATTCCGCAGTTGGGACCCAAGTGTTGGCTGGATTTCAGGAGGGGGGACCCAAGTGTTGGTTTTGGGCGGTTGGATGAGCTGAACGGGGGGTTGACAGGTTTCGGGGGGGCTGCTGTAATCCTCAAGAACCCTCTGGGTTGAAGAATTATGAGCAAGACCGCCCCGAAGACGAGCTCGCTGAACGAGTCCACGCCTGCGCTCTGGCTGCGCTGGCATCATCATGGTTTGAGCTAAGCCGGGGCGACTGGTCCCGGTACTCTCGATTCCGGGACGGGGCCAGAGCTAAGCGGTCGCACTATTTGAAGCCTCCTCCCGGCACCGGGAGGAGGTTTTTTGCATGCGACGAAATGATTATCAACCGTTAGCGCGGGGGAGGCGGCGATGAAGGTTTCGGCGGCCTTGCCGGCGGGGGTGTCGGCGCTGTTTTTCGAGGCGGCGCAGAATCGCCGTCGGCTGGAGGCGCGCCTGGCATCGGGGCTGGAGGAGGCGGGATTCTCCGAAGTCTTGTTGCCCATCCTGGATTATCTGGACCCCTACGAGCCCCTGCTCACTTCCGCCGGACGCGCGGAGCTCTACCGCTTCATCGACCGCGACGGCGAGCAGCTGGCGTTGCGGGCGGATTTCACCACGATGTTGGCGCGGCTCTTGGCTCCAAGGTTGCCGGCGCTGGAGCTACCGTTGCGCTTCTTCTACCGGGGCGACGTGGTGCGCTACCAGGAGACCCGGCCGGGGCTGCAGCGGGAGTCGTATCAGATGGGGGCGGAGCTGCTAGGAGTGCCCGGAGCGCAGGCGGAGCGGGAGATGTTGGAGCTGTGCCTGGAGCTGCTGCAGGACCTGGGACTGTCGGATCTGCGAGTGGTGCTGGGTTTCGCCGGGGCTCTCGACGAGCTGCTCTTGGCAGGGCAGGAACAGGGGCTTTCGGCGCGTCAGCTGGCGGCGGCGGTGGAGCGCCGGGAGCGGCAGCCGGTGCGGGCGGCCCACCCGGCGCTGTTGCAGGTGGTGGAGAATGGAGTGCCGGCGGACCCTGGTGACCTGGGGGCACCGGGAGCCGGCGCTCTCGAGACTCTGGGCCGCCTGCGCCGGGATCTGGCGGAGCGCTTCCCCGAGACGGAGTTGATCCTCGACCTGGCGGAGTTCGCCGGCACCACGCGGGATCCCCAGCTCGCCGAGGCTCGCGGCCGCCGCAGCTATTACGATGGGTCGCTGTTTCGGGTCTACGGCGGTGCCGGTTCGGAGGCTTTGGCCGGAGGCGGGCGCTATGACCAGCTCTTCGGCACCCTCGGTGCGGGGGTGCCGGCGGTGGGTTTCTTCCTCGCCGTGGATCGGCTACTGCGGGCCAACGGGGGGGAGCCGTGATTCGTCTGGCGTTGCCCAAGGGGCGCAATCAGCAGCCGGTGGTGGAGGCCCTGCGGGCCGCCGGGCTCTCTCTTTCGGCTCTCGACAACGGTGAACGCAAGCTGCTGCTGCCGTGTCCGGAGGACGGCTTCGAGCTGCTCCTGATCAAAGGCTGGGACGTGCCGCGCTATGTCGAGCATGGGGTCGCCGACCTGGGGGTGGTGGGCAGCGACGTGTTGGAGGAAGTGGGCGGGGACCTGCTGGTGCCGCTGCGCTTCCGGGCCGGCCGGTCCCGCTTCTGCCTCATCGGTCCGCCGGGCTCACAGCCTCAGCCGGGCAGTCAGGTGCGCCTGGCGACGAAGTATCCGGAGACCGCCCGCCGGGCCCTGCGGGAGCAGCCCTGGGGGGCGGAGATCCTCGAGCTCAGCGGCTCCATTGAGCTGGCGCCGCTGTTGGATCTGGCGGATATCGCCCTCGATATCGTCCAGACCGGGCGCACCCTGAAGGAGAATCATCTGGTGGAGCTGGAGACGGTCAAGGAAGTCGCCGACTGCCTGGTGGTGAACCGGGCTTCCTTCCAGCAGCATCGGGCGGTGGTCAACGATCTCATCGCCCGGTTGGAAAGCGCGGAGGTGGTGTTGTGAAACGCTCGCTGAGGATTTACGGGGCCCACACCCGGCGCGGCCGCAAGCGCCTGGAGCGCCTCTTGGGGCGCGGCCGGCTGGTCTTGGATCGCAAGACCCTGCGCAAGGTGGAGCGCATCGTCACCCGGGTGCGCCGGGGCGGCGACGGGGCGCTGCTGGAGGCGGTGAGGAAGTACGACGGCTTGGAGGCAGGCGGAATCGCCGATTTGAAGCTGGCGCCCGCGGAGTCGGATCGGGGAGCGTGGGATCTGCCGGAGGGCTTCGCCACGGCGTTGGATCGGGCGGTGGCGGCGGTGGAGGCCTTTCATCGGCCCCAGGTACATCCGGGCTACGCCTTGCCCGGGGAAGAGAATCCGCAGGACGATGGCATCCAGCTGGTGGAGCATCGGAGAGCTTTGCGGCGAGTGGCGGTCTACATCCCCGGTGGCCGGGCGTCGTATCCGTCCACGGCGGTGATGACGGTGGTGCCGGCGCAGCTGGCGGGGGTCGAGGAGATCGTCGCCGTGACTCCGCCACGGGCCTATCGCGCCATGCCGGCGCTGCGATATACCCTGGATCGGCTGGGAGTGCGGGAGGTCTGGGGCATGGGGGGCGCCCACGCGGTAGCGGCGTTGGCTTACGGCACCGAGTCGGTGCCGCGGGTAGACAAGATCGTCGGTCCCGGCAATGCCTGGGTCACCGCTGCCAAGCGCACGGTGGTGGGGGATGTGGCCATCGACGGGCTAGCAGGGCCGACGGAGGTGGTCATCGCCGCCGATGGCGATACCGATCCCGCCACAGACCCCCGGTGGGTGGCGGCGGACCTGCTGGCTCAGGCGGAGCACGATCCGCTGGCGGCGGCGGTGCTGATCACCGACCGGCGGCGTTTCGCCAAGGCGGTGGCGAAAGCGGTGGAGGAGCAGCTGGATGACCTGGCTACCGCCGACACCGCCCGGGCTTCCCTGCGCCGCTTTGGCTGTGCTCTGGTGGTGGAGTCGATGGACGAGGCTCTGCCCTTGATCCAGGCCATCGCCCCAGAGCATCTGCAGCTGGTAGGGCCGGAGGCGGAGGCTTTGGAGCCGCGGGTGACCCACGCCGGAGCAGTGTTCCTGGGGGCTGCCACGCCGGAGGTCTTCGGCGATTATGTCGCCGGTCCCAGTCACGTGCTGCCCACCTGCGGTAGCGCTCGGTTCAGCTCGGCTCTAGGGGTCGAGGATTTCATTCGCCGCAGCCACACGGTACGTTTTTCGCCCTCGGCGGCGGAGCGTTGGGCGGAGGCGGCGGCGGTATTGGCGGATGCGGAAGGGTTGCCGGCGCACGCCGAGGCGGCCCGCAGGAGGATGCGATCATGAGCGGAACGGATAGCGGTACGTCCCCGGCGCGGTTCGTGCGGCCGGAGCTGCGGCGCCTCAAGGCCTATCACCTGATCCAGGCGGAGGCGGACTTCAAGCTGGATCAGAACGAGGTCCCGTGGGATCTGCCCCGGCGGATCAAGGAACGGGTCCTGCGCCGACTGAAGGAAGAATCCTGGGCCACGTACCCGGATTTCAACGCCGACGAGCTCCGCAAAGCTTTGGGCAAGCTCGACCATTGGCCTTGGGAGGGAGTGTTGGTGGGGGGAGGCTCCAGCGAGCTCATCAGCATCTCGGTGGAGGCCATGTGCGAGGCCGGCAGCGAGGTCCTGGGGCACGCCCCGAGCTTCGGCCTCTACAACATGCTGCTGCCCCGCTCCGGCGCCAAGCCTCACTTTCTGCAGGCGGGGCCGGATCTGCTCATCCCCTATGAGCGGATGCTGGAAGAGGTAGAGGCCAACCCCCAGCGGGCGGTGATCCTGTGCACCCCCAACAACCCCGTCGGCGACGCCCTGTCGGTGGAGCAAGTGGACGAGCTACTGCAGCGGCTGGACGCGCCGCTGATGCTCGACAACGCCTACCACGGCTTCACCCGCTACGATTACCGCCCGCTCCTCGACCGCCACCGCCACCTGCTGATCTACCGCACCCTGTCCAAGGCCTGGAGCGTTGCCGGCATGCGCATCGGCTATGTGCTGGCGGATCCGGAGCTGGTGTCGGAGCTGGTCAAGGTCAAGCTGCCCTACAACCTGGAGCACGCGGGCATCCTCACCGGTCTGGCACTGATGGAGGATCCGTCCTTCTCCGACCGGGCAGTGCGCACGATCCTCCAGCGGCGGCCCCAATGGCGGCAGATGCTCGAGGAGGCGGGGCTCGAAGTGTTGCCCAGCGAGACCAATTTCTTGCTCATCCGCTGCGGCACCGGGGATGAGGGCGTGGCGCGGGCCAAGCGGCTCCTCGCCGGCCTCACCGAGCGGCGCATCCTGGTGCGGGACGTCAGCGCCGGCCCGGGGCTCGCGGGTTGCCTGCGGGTGACCGTGGGCGGCGGCGGCGCGCTGCGGGCGATGAAGAAGGCCTTGGCGGAAATCGGCGATCTCGGCGGGGCGGCGTCATGAGCTCGGCCCCGACGGCGACTCCCGCACCGCGCAGATCCCAAGTGGAGCGCTCAACCTCCGAGACCCAGATTCGTCTCAGCCTCGATCTCGACGGCGGAGAGCGGGTGCTCGAAGTGCCCGACGGCTTCTTCGCCCACATGCTCGACTCCCTGTCGACGCTGGGCGGGCTGGGGCTGAAGGTGCAGGCCCAGGGCGACACCGAGATCGACCTGCACCATACGGTGGAGGACGTGGGCATCGCCCTTGGGGATGCGCTGCGGGAAGCCCTGGGAGATCGCCGCGGAGTGGTGCGCTTCGCTCATGCGTATGCGCCGCTGGACGAAGCCCTGGCGCGGGCGGTTGTGGATTTGTCGGGGCGCGGCTTCTTCGCCTGGCGGGTGCCGCCGGAGCTGGAGCAGGTGTGGGTGACCCAGACCTTTCCCCTGACCTTGGTGGCGGACTTTTTCCAGGCCTTCGCGGACCGCGGCCGGTTGACCCTCCATTTGGACCTGTTTCACGCCCGCAGCGGCCACCACGCCGCCGAGGCGTCCTTCAAGGCGGTGGCCCTGGCTTTGCGGCAGGCGCTGGTCCTGCGCGGGGGGGATGCGGTGCCCAGCACCAAGGGGACTTTGTCGACATGACCTCTTCGCCCGGCTCTGAAAACTCTTCGGAAGGAACATCCCGGAGGGGGATTGAGGGGCAGGAAATCGTCGTCATCGACCCAGGAGTGGGCAATCTGGGCAACCTGACACGGGCAATCCAACACTTGGGTGCCACTCCTCGGATTACCGTCGATGCGGAGGAGGTGGCGGCGGCGCGATGTTTGCTCTTGCCCGGCGTCGGCGCTTTCCGGCCACCGCGGGAGCGGCTGCGGGGGGCGTTGGAGGAGGCCTTGGGGCAAGCTCTGGCGAACGGTGCCTGGCTGCTGGGCATCTGCGTCGGCTATCAGCTGCTCTTCGACTCCAGCAACGAGTTCGGTGACACCGACGGCCTGGGGTTGATCCCCGGAACCGTCCGCCCGCTACCGGAGACCGTGCCGCTGCCCCACATCGGCTGGAACCCGCTGCTGGAGGTGCAGGACCATCCGCTGGTGGCGGGGCTCGACGGAGCCGCTCTGTACTTCGTCCACAGCTATGCCCCGGAGGACGTGCCGGAGGAGCTGGTGCTGGCCCGCTGCCGGCACGGTCGGGATTTCCCGGCGGTGGTGGGTCGGGGACGGGTGCTGGGGACTCAATTTCATCCCGAGAAGAGCGCCGACGCCGGTTTGCGTCTTCTCGCCAACTATTTGGAGCTGGCTCATGGCCCCTCCTGAAGCTGCTGATTCCATGGCTCCGGACTCTCCTCCGGCGCGCTCCATCGACCTGCTGCCGGCCATCGACTTGCGCGGGGGGCAGGTGGTGCGGCTGCGCCAGGGGGACGACGCACGGCGCACCGTCTATAGCCAGGATCCCCGTGCCGTGTTGGAGAGCTTTGCCGCCGCCGGCGCGCGGTGGGTGCACGTGGTGGACCTCGACGGCGCCTTTGGCGATGGCTCCCAGCGGGCCCTTACCGAAGACTTGGCGGAGGCTGCCGGAGCGCTGGGACTGAGCCTCGAGCTGGGGGGCGGCCTGCGGGATCGGGACGGCGTGCTGCGGGCCCTGGACGCGGGCTGCCGGCGGCTGGTGCTGGGCTCCATGCTCGCACGGGATTTCGATCTCTTCGCCGCCCTGGCGGAGGAGCTGCCGGGGCGGCTGGTCCCGGGGATCGATCTCAAGGATGGCCAGCTCGGCGTCGCGGGGTGGACCGAGACCGCGGATCTGAATCTCGAGACCCTGGCGCGGCGTCTCGCCGGCCTGCCATGCCCGGCGGTGCTGGTCACCGACATCTCCCGGGACGGCGAGCTCGGTGGCGCCAACCTGGAGCTGGCCTGCGAGGCCGGCCGCCTCACCGGGTTGCCGGCGTTGCTCTCCGGCGGCGTCGAAGGATTGAACGATCTGCGCCGGGCGCGGCAGCGGCCGGAGATCGGCGGTGCAGTGGTGGGGCGGGCGCTCTACGACGGTCGTCTGGAGTTGGCGGAGGCGTTAGCGGTCTGCCGCGGGGACGACCCCGAGGGAGGCTCCTGATGAGCCCGCTACGTCCTTGGGAGGGCACCCTCAGCGGTCTGACCCGTCGCATCATCCCCTGTCTCGACGTCTCCGCTGGCCGGGTGGTCAAGGGAGTGCGCTTCCAGAACCTGGCGGACCAGGGAGATCCGGCGGAGATCGCCCGCCGCTACGGTGAGCAGGGGGCGGACGAGATCGTCTTCCTCGACATCGGCGCGGCGCCGGAGCGCCGGGATACGGACCTGGACTGGGTCCGCCGCAGCGCCGAGCAGGTCTTCATTCCCCTCACCGTGGGCGGCGGTGTACGCGACGTGGAGGATGCCCGGCGGCTGCTCTTGGCGGGGGCGGACAAGGTGGGGATCAACACCGCCGCGGTGCGCGACCCGCAGCTGTTGAGCCGCCTGGCGGAGCGCTTCGGCCGTCAATGCGTGGTGCTCTCGGTGGATGCCCGCCGGCGGGGGCCGAGCCCGGAGGACGGTTGGGAGGTGGTCACCCACGGGGGGCGTCAGGGCACCGGCCTCGACGCGCTGGAGTGGATTCGCCGCGGGGTCGAGCTCGGGGCGGGAGAGCTCTTGTTGACGAGCATCGACAGCGACGGAACGCAGCAGGGTTATGACCTGCCGCTGCTGGAGGCGGCTTCCCGGGCGGTGACGGTGCCGGTCATCGCCTCCGGCGGCGCCGGCAAGATGGAGCATCTGGAGGCGGCGTTGGCGGCGGGTTCGGCGGCGGTGCTGGCGGCATCCATCTTCCATCACGGGATCTACACCGTAGGACAGGTCAAGGAGTATCTGGAGGAGCACGGCTATCCCATGCGCCATTCCTCCCATGGCTCCGCTAGCCAGGCCAGCCAGGCCAGCCAGGCCAGGCCGGGGGCAAGCTCGAAGACGAGCACACAGACTGCGGAGCACCCATCGGGCACGATGGCGGGAACGGTGCGGGATCCCGATTCCCTCACCTACGATGACCGGGGCCTGCTGCCGGTGGTGGTGCAGGACGCCGCCGGCGGTGCGGTGCTGATGGTGGCGTGGGCCAATCGGGAGGCGGTGGCCAAGACTCTGGAGACCGGCGAGGCGCATTTTTGGAGCCGCTCCCGCCGCAAGCTGTGGCGCAAGGGGGAGACCTCGGGCAATGTGCTGCGGGTGGTGGAGGTCTTGGCGGATTGCGACCGCGACACGCTGCTGGTGCGCGCCCATCCCGCTGGCCCCGCCTGCCATCGCGGTACCCGCACCTGCTTCGAGCCCAATCCGGTGGAGCTGGAGCTGGGTTGGCTGCGGCAGGTGCTGGAAGAGCGCCGGAAGGCGTCCCCGGAGGAGAGTTACACCGCCCGGCTGCTCGCCAAGGGGTTGCCGCGGGTGGCCCAGAAGGTGGGGGAGGAGGCGGTGGAGACGGTCATCGCCGCTCTCGGTGAGGGCGACGACGGTGGGGGCAACGACGAGGAGCTGGTCGGGGAGGCGGCGGATCTGCTCTATCACCTCTCGGTGCTGCTCCTGGCCCGCGGCATCCCGGCCCGGGCGGTGACCGAGGAGCTGCGGCGGCGCCATCAGGGGGAAGGCTCATGAGCGACTCCACGCCCCGGCGGGCGACGCCCCACACCCGGGAGTTTCTGGCGGATAGTCTGACGCCCCTCGGGGTCTACCGACGCCTCGCCCGCACTTCGTCCTCCCGATTCCTCTTCGAGAGCGTCACCGGCGGCGAGCAGGTTTCCCGCTTCAGTTTTCTCGGGGCGGCGCCGCGAGAGATCTACCGCCTGTACCCGGATCGCCTGGAGGTGGAGCGGTCCGGTCGCCGCACCGACCTCCCGGGGGAGCCCCTGGAGGCGCTGCGGCGGGTGCTCGGCTCGGTGCGGGGGGCGGCCAGTCCGGTGCCCTTCACCGGCGGCTTCGTGGGCTATTTCGGCTATGACCTGGTGCGCATGGTGGAACGGCTGCCGGCGCGGCCGGCGGATCCCTTCGACCTGCCGGTGGCACTCCTCGCCCGGGTGGACGACCTGATGGTCTTCGATCACGCTCAGCAGCGGGTGCTGACCATCGCCAACGAGATCGAAGGGGAGGTCTCGGTGAGCGAGGCGGAGCGCCAGCTGGAGGCCATGGCGCGGCTGCTCACCCGCTCCGGCGGTTCCGGGGCGGTGCCGGTGCCCTCCCGGCGGCCGGGGGCGGCGGAGGTTCAGGCCAGCGTCCAGGCGAGCCTCGGCGGAGCCCAATTCCGCGCGGCGGTGGAGCGGGCCAAGGAGTACATCGGCGCCGGCGACATCTTCCAGGTGGTGCTGGCGCGGCGCTTCACCCTGCCCCGGGCGCCGAAGCCTCTGTCCCTCTACCGTGCCCTGCGCATGGTCAATCCCAGCCCCTACATGGTGCTGTTGGAAACTCCGGACGTGGCTCTCGTAGGTGCCTCACCGGAGATGTTGGTGCGCAAGACGGGGCCGAAGGTGGAGACCCGGCCCATCGCCGGTACCCGCCCCCGGGGCGCCGACGCCGATGGCGACAAGGCCCTGGCGGAAGATCTGCTGACGGACCCCAAGGAGCGAGCGGAGCACGTCATGCTGGTGGATTTGGGGCGCAACGACCTGGGACGGGTGGGGCGTCCCGGCACCGTCCGGGTGGGCACCTTCATGGAGGTGGAGCGCTACAGCCACGTCATGCTCATGGTCTCCGACGTGGAAGCGGAGCTGGAGCCGGGGCGGGACGCCCTGGACGCCCTCCTCGCCTGTTTCCCCGCCGGCACCGTCTCCGGCGCTCCCAAGATCCGCGCCATGGAGATCATCGACGAGTTGGAGCCCGAGGCTCGGGGACCTTACGCCGGCGCCGTGGGCTATTTCTCCTACTCCGGCGATGTCGACACCTGCATCACCATCCGCACCTTGGTGGTGCGCCGGGGGGAGACCTCGGTCACCGCCGGCGCCGGCATCGTCGCCGACTCCCAGCCGGAGAAGGAAGAGCAGGAGACGGAGAACAAGGCCGCGGCGCTGCTGGCGGCGGTGGCCCTGGCGGAGGAGCTGGAAGGGGATCCGGACGAGGACCCGGGCGCGGAAGAAGGAGAGGGCGAGACCCCATGATCCTGGTCATCGACAACTACGACTCCTTCACCTACAACCTGGTGCAGATGCTCCAGACCGCCCATCTGGAGACCGAGGGCGTCCCCGCCATCGAGGCACCAAGGGTGGAGGTGGTGCGCAACGACCACGAGTCGGTGGCGGCGCTGTTGGCGCGGCGGCCGGCGGGGATCGTGCTCTCGCCGGGGCCGTGCCGGCCGGAGCAGGCGGGGGTGTGCATCGAGCTGCTGCAGGCCCAGACGGAGGCGGACGAGGCCATTCCCGTCCTCGGGGTCTGCCTGGGACATCAGGCCTTGGGCATCGCCTTCGGCGCCAAGGTGGAGCGCTCGCCGCGGCTGATGCACGGCAAGACCTCGGAGGTGCGCCACGGGGGTCTCGGTCCCTTTGCGGGCCTGCCGGATCCCTTCACCGCCACCCGCTACCACAGCCTGGAGGTGCCGGAGGAAAGTCTGTCGGAGGAGCTCGAAGCCATGGCCTGGAGCGACGATGGCTCGCTCATGGGGATGCGCCACCGGCGCTTGCCCTATTGGGGTGTGCAATTCCATCCCGAATCGATCCTCACCACCACCGGACCGGAGCTGCTGGCCAACTTCCTGCGCTTCTGTGCCGACGAGACTAGGCGATCGACGAGGGCGGTAGAAGAGCCCGATAGAGGAGCCCGAAGAGGAGTCTAATGATGGAGTTTTCCCAAGCCCTGGAGCGCCTGCTGGACCGCCGGGATCTCAGCCGCGAGGAGACCGAGGAGCTCTTCGGCCGGCTGATGGACGGTGAGCTCGCCGAGGCGCACAAGACGGCGCTGCTGGTGGCCCTGCGCATGAAGGGGGAGTCGGCGCCGGAGATTGCCGGTGCCGCCGCCGCCATGCGCCGGCGGGTGTTGGCCATTCCGCACCAGCGGCCGCGGGTGGTGGACACCTGCGGCACCGGCGGCGACGGCCGGGGTACCTTCAATGTCTCCACCGCTGCCGCTCTGGTGGCCGCCGCCGCCGGCGTGTCCATCGCCAAGCACGGCAACCGCTCGGTCTCCAGCCGCTGCGGCAGCGCCGACGTCCTGGCCGCCGCCGGAGTGCCGGTGGAGGCGACGCCGGAGCAGGCGGGGGCCGCCCTCGAGGCCATCGGCCTGGCCTTTCTCTTCGCCCCGAAGCTGCACCCCGCCATGGCCCAGGTGATGCCCATCCGCAAGGCCCTGGGGGTGCGCACCGTCTTCAACGTCCTGGGTCCCCTGACCAACCCCGCCGGCGCCCGTCGCCAGCTTCTGGGGGTCTACGCCCCGGAGCTGGTGGACCGCCTGGCCCAGGTGCTGGTGGAGCTGGGCAGCGAGCACGCCCTGGTGGTCCACGGCGAGGGTCTGGACGAGATCACCACTACCGGCTCGACCCGGGTGGCGGAGGTGCGCGACGGCACGGTGCGGATCTACGACGTGCACCCGTCGGATTTCGGCCTCGCCACCGCCCGGCCGGACGATCTGCTGGGGGGCGAGCCGGAGCACAACGCCCGCCAGCTGCAGCGCGTGCTGGCGGGGGAAGCCGGACCGCTGGCGGACATCACCGTGCTCAACGCTGGCGCCGCGGTCTATGTCGGCGGCGAGGCGGAGAGTCTGGCGGCCGGGGTCGAAGCGGCGCGGGAAGCCCTCGATTCCGGTGCCGCCGCCGCCAAGTTGGAGGAGCTGAGGAGCTTCGATGGTTGATTCCGCAGCATCCTCCGGCCCTGCCGCAGCGCTACCTCTGGCCTCGGATCGGGTGGCGGAGGTGCTGGCGCGCATCGTCGAAGGTCGCCGCCGCCGGGTGGCGGAGAGCGGTGAGGCTCTCGGGGTCCAAGGCTTGCCGGCGGCATCCGCTTCGGAAGGGAATGCACCGGCGGTGCTCGATCCAGCCTCCAACGCCTTCCTGGGGGCGCTGCACGAGAGCTCCCCGATCGAGAGCCCCCAGATCGAGAGCTCTCAAGGCCCGAGTCGGCCGGCGATCATCGCCGAGGTCAAGATGGGTTCGCCGCGGCTGGGATCCCTGGTGGGGAAGATCGATGCGGAGCAGCAGGCCCGCACCTACCGCGACGTCGGCGCCTCGGCGCTGTCGGTGGTGGTGGAACCGGATTTCTTCCACGGCGGCTATGAGCTGCTGGAGCGCTGCCGCCGGGCCAGCGGCCTGCCGGCCATCGCCAAGGACTTCGTGGTGGATCCGATTCAGCTGCACTGGGCGGCGAATGCGGGGGCGGACGCGGTGCTCCTCATCGCCGCCCTCTACGATCGTCACACCCTCCACGCCCTCGCCGCCGCCGCCCGGCGGCTGGGATTGGTGCCGCTGGTGGAGACCCACGGCGAGGGGGACCTGGAGCTGCTGGCGGGAGCTTCCTGGGAGTTGGTGGGGGTCAACAACCGCGATCTGCGCACCTTCGACGTGGATCTGGGCCACTCCGAGGCCATGGCACCGCGGCTGCCGGCGGGGGCGCTGAAGGTGGCGGAGAGCGGCATCGCCTCCGGCGCCGACGTGGCGCGGCTCCACCGGGCCGGCTTCCGAGCCTTCCTGGTGGGGGAGTCGTTGCTGCTGGCGGAGGATCCGGCGGCACAGCTGCGGGAGCTGCTGGGAGATGCCGGATGAGCCTGGTGAAGATCTGCGGTGTCACCCGCGTCGAGGATGCCCAGCGGGCGGTGGAGCTGGGAGCGGATCTCGTGGGCCTCAACTTCTGGCCCCGGAGCCCCCGCTATCTGACTCCGGAGCAGGCGCTGCCGGTGGCGGAGGCGGTGCGCGGCCGGGCGCAAGTGGTGGGGGTCTTCGTCGATCCGCCGCCGGGCCGGCCGGAGGCGGTGGCGGAGGCGGTGGGCCTCGATCTGGTGCAATTCCACGGTGACGAAGAGCCGCAGCGCCTGGCGCCCTGGGGCCGGCGGGCGATCAAGGTCTTTCGGCTCTCGGGGGCGCCGGAGCCGGAGCAGCTAGCGGCCTATCCGGAGGTCTGGGGATTTCTCTTCGACGTCCGCCATCCGGACTATGGGGGTACCGGTGAGCGCTGGGAGTATGGCACCCTGTCGGGGTTGGAGCTGCCGCGGCCCTTCTTGGTGGCCGGCGGCATCGGTCCCGACAACGCGCGGCAGGCGCTGGAAGCCAGCGGCGCTGCCGGTATCGACATATGCTCCGGCGTGGAGACGGCCCCGGGAATCAAAGATGGAGAACGCATGCAACGATTGTTCGCGGAGGTAAGACGATGACCAGGGCGAATCTGCAGGATCTCACCCGCCAGCCGGATCGGGCCGGCCGCTTCGGCCCCTACGGTGGGCGCTACGTGCCGGAGACCCTCATGGGGCCGCTGGCGGAGCTGGCCCGTGCCTACGACAAGATCCGTGGCAAGCGCGCTTTTCGCCGCCGGCTGGCGGGGCTGGCGCGGGATTACACCGGCCGCCCGACGCCCCTCTACCGGGCGGATCGGCTGACCCAGCACCTGGGCGGCGCGCGCATCTTCCTGAAGCGCGAGGACCTGCTCCACACCGGCGCTCACAAGATCAACAAC
>JAXHTF010000028.1 GCA_034211275.1 Acidobacteriota bacterium | reverse complement strand
TGGTCCCGGCGGCCGCGGAACTCCAGCTCCCCCGTCACCGTCCAGCGACCCAGGTCGCCGGTGCGGTAGAGCCGCTGCCCGGGTGCTTGCTCCGGGGAGGTGCCCAGACCATCCGGCAGGAAGACCGCCGCCGTCTGCGCCGGACGATTCCAATAGCCCCGGGCCAGGCTCTCGCTGGCCAGACAGATCTCCCCCACCGCTCCCGGCGGCGCCGGACGCACCGGCAGAACGCTGCAGCGGTCCATCACGTAGACCCGCGTGCGGTCCACTCCCCGCCCCAGGGTCGGCGCCGAGGCCGCTCCCGCCGGCACCGGACCGCCGGTGGAATAGGTCGTATCCTCCGACGGGCCGTAGAGATTGTTCACCCGGCGCACGGTGCCGAGACCATAAAGGGCGTCCGCCACCGGCCGCGGCAGCGCCTCTCCGGCCAGATTCACCGTCCTCACCGACGCCGGCAGCGCCCCCGCCCCCACCAGCGCCTCCGCCGCCGAGGGCACGGTATTGACCAGCCGCACCGAGTCCCGCACCGGATGGTTCGCCAGCTCCAGCGCATCCCGGCCGACGATCACCGAGCCGCCCCAGCTCAGGGGAGCGAAGAGCTCGTAGACCGACAGGTCGAAGCTCATGGAGGTCCCGGCGTAGACCCCCGACAGCTCCTCGTCGTCAAAGTAGCCCCGGGCCCAATGCATCAGCGTCACCGCCGCGCCGTGGCTCAGCGCCACTCCCTTGGGAACTCCCGTGGAGCCGGAGGTGTAGATCAGGTACGCCAGCTGCTGCGGCGAGACCGGCGCCTGGAAGGCTCCTTCTATCTCCAGCGAGGCCGCCTCCACCTCTTCCAGGGTGATCCGCCGCGCATTCGTGGCGGACTCCTCAGCAGAAGGCAGCCGCGGCGCCAGCTTGCCGGTGGTCAGCACCGCCCGGACGCCGGCGTCGTCCAAGACCTGGCGCAGCCGCTCCTCCGGATACTCCGGGTCCAGCGGCACGTAGGCACCCCCGGCACCCAGGATTCCCAGCAGCGAGGACACTAGGCGCCGGTCCCGGGGCAGGAAAACGCCGATCCGGCTCTCCGGAGCCAAACCCAAGCCCTGCAGGTAGGCCGCCACCCGGCGGGACGCCGCCAGCAGCTCGCCGTAGCTCCACCAGCCTCCAGCTCCATGGCTTCCGGATCCATCGGTCACCGCCGGCCGATCCGGGTGCTGCCGGGCCCGCGCCTCGAAGAGCTGGTGCAGGCCCTCCGGTCCCGCCTCGCGGCCCCACATCCCCGTCCATTCCAGCAGCAGCTGTTGGCGCTGGGCGGGGCTGAGCATCTCCAGCTCTCCCACCGCCGCATCCGGGCCGGCCACCGCCGACCGCGCCAGCACCTCGTACCAGCCCACCACCCGCTGCGCCGTGGTGGCGTCGAAGAGCTCCCGGTCATACTCCAAGGAACCTTCCAGCTCGCTGCCCGTCTGCCGTAGCGACCCCGTCTCCCTGAAAGACCCCGTCTCCCTGAAAGACAAAGTCCAATCGAATTTCGCCACCCCCGTCTCCCCCCACAGCGGCGAGGCTTCGAGGCACGGCAGCCGGAAGGAGGTCAGCGGCGTGTTCTGTAGCTGGAAGAGAACCTGGAAGAGGGGCGTGTGGCTCAAATCCCGCTCCGGAGCCAAGGCTTCCACCAGACGCTCGAAGGGCACCTCCTGGTGGTCGTAGGCCGCCAGCGCCGAGCGGCGGGTGCGCTCCAACACCTCGGCGAAGGTCGGTTCCCGCGCGCCGACCGCATCCGGCTTCCTGTCTCCCTCTGACTTCCCATACTCCGGCCCCAAATCCACCCGCAGCGTCAGGGTGTTGACGAAGAAGCCGATGAGCTTCTCCACCGCCGTCGCCGTGCGCCCCGCCACCGGCGTCCCAACCACCACGTCGGTGCCCCCGACGAGACGGCTCAGCAGGCTGTCGAAGACTGCCAGCAGGACCATGAAGAGGGTCGCGTCCCGCTCCCGCGCCAGGCGAGCCAGCCCCGCCGTCAGCTCGGCGTCCCAGCGGAATCGTACCCGGCCGCCTAGGTACCGGCGCCGGGAGGTCCGCGGGCGATCCAGCGGCAGCTCGAGCACCGGCGGCGCTCCGGCCAGCTGCTGCCGCCACCAGACCACCTCCGCCTCCAACCGTTCTTCCGTCAGCCTGCGCCGCTGCCACACCGCGAAGTCGGCGTATTGCACCGGCAGCGGCGCCAGCGGCGAAGGCCGCCCCGCAAGCCGCGCCGAGTAGAGCGCCGAAAGCTCTTCCAGCAGGACCCCCAACGACCAGCCGTCAGCGGCGATGTGGTGCACCGTCACCAGCAGAGCGTGGTGCTCCGGCGCCAAGCGCACCAGCCGGCAACGCAGCACCGGCCCGTCGGCGAGATCGAAGGGTGCACCGGCCTCCTGCCGCGCCAGCCCCTCCAGCGCTGGTCGCCACGATTCCGACGGGCGCTGCAGCTCCTGCTCCGCACCTCCCAAGCCCGACAGATCCACCGCCGGCAGCGCGATCCAGCGGCCCGGAGCCTCCGCCAGCTCCTGTACCGGATCCTCGCTGGACTCTTCTCCCGGGAATCGGGTGCGCAGCGCGTGGTGACGCTCGAGGATGCGGCCCAGGCTCCAGGCCAGCGCCGACGGCTCCAACCGCCCCCGCAGCTCCAGCGCCAGCGGGATGTTGTAGAGAGCGCTGGAGGTCTCCAGTTGATCGAGGAACCACAGCCGCTGCTGGGCGAAGGAGAGCGGGGCACCGGTGGCCGGGGCAAGGCCAGGTCGCAGCTCGTCCTCGTCGGTGGTCTCCAGCTCCGCCACCACCCGCGCCAGCTGCTCCACCGTCGGGGTCTCGAAGAGCTGGCGCAGGGGCAGCTCCACCCCGAGAGCCTGACGCACCTGGGAGACCACCCGGGTGGCCAGCAGCGAGTGGCCGCCGAGCTCGAAGAAGCTCGCCGTCGCAGACACCCTCTCCACCTCCAGCACCCGGCGGTAGATCTCTGCCAGCGCTGTTTCCAGGCCCGGGGCCGGCGGGCGCATCGCTCCTTCCGCGCCAAGCCCAGCGGCCTCGAGCTCCAGATCCCGCGCCCGAGCCTCCAGCTGCCGGCGGTCCACCTTGCCGTTGGAGGTCAGGGGCAAGTGCTCCAGGCGGTCGAAGGCGCTGGGGACCATGTGCTCCGGCAGGGAGCGGCGGAGGAAGGTCTTGAGCTCCTCCGCGGTCACCGAGGTCTCGGCATCGTCTTCGTCGGCTAGAGCTGCCACCAGGTGCGCCACCAGGCGGCGCCCTTCGCCCTCGCCGGGGGCCGTCACCACCGCCTCGGCCACCGCCGGGTGGGCGCGGAGGACCGCCTCGATCTCCCCCAGCTCGATGCGGAAGCCCCGCACCTTGACCTGGTGGTCGATGCGGCCGAGGAATTCGAGATTGCCGTCGTGCAGGTGGCGCACCAGGTCGCCGGTGCGATAGAGCCGCGCCCCCGCTTCCGGAGCGAAGGGATCCGGGCAGAAGGCGGCGGCGGTGAGGGCGGGGCGGTCCAGATAGCCGCGGGCGAGGGTGGCTCCGCTCAGGCATAGCTCGCCGGGCACGCCGGCGAGCAGCGGCCGCTGGCGGCGGTCGAGAACATAGGCCCGCAGATGCAGTACCGGGCGGCCGATGGGCGGCGGTCCCGGTCGCGCAGCGGATTCGGAGAGGGCACCGCCGGCGGGCAGATCCATGCCGGTGGCCACCACCGTGGTCTCGGTGGGGCCGTAGTGGTTGATGAATTGGAAGGCAAGGCCCGCCGGAACGGTGCGGCGCAGGCGATCGCCACCGGTGAGCAGGTAGCGGAGGGAGGAGCCCGGTCCCCACTGCTCTGACAGCGTCGCCTCAGCCAGCACCGCCTCCGCCAGCGGCGTCGGCAGGAAGGTGCCGGTGATCCCCTGCTCCCGCAGCCACGGCAGCAGCCGCTGGGAATCGAGACGCAGCTCGTCGGGAACCACCACCAGGGCGGCGCCGGCGGCGAGGGCGGGCCAGATCTCCCACACCGAGGCGTCGAAGCCCGGTGCCGAGAGCAGGGTCCAGCGGTCACCGGCGGTCTTGGGGTAGCGGTGCTGGTGCCAATCCACCAGCTGCTGCAGGTGCCGCAGCTCGATGGCAGTGCCCTTGGGGCGGCCGGTAGAGCCGGAGGTGTAGATGACGTAGGCCAAGTGGCCCGGCTCCGTCGGTGGCAGGGGGTCTTCGAGCTCTTCCTGCGCTCCTTCCACCGTCCCGTCCGCCGGCAGCGTCAGCTCCACGATTTTGGTCCCGTGGTCCGCCGGCAGAGATGGCAGCGCACCGGCCTCCCCCAAGACCACACGGATCTTCGAGTCGGCGATCATCATGCCCAGGCGCTCGGCGGGATAGGAGGGGTCCAGGGGTACGTAGGCGGCGCCGGTCTCGAGAATGGCCAGAGCTCCCGCCACCAGGGCCCCGGAGCGATGGGCGCAGAGCCCTACCAACGATTCGGGGCCCATGCCCTGGGCCTCCAGACGGCGGCGCAGATCCTGGGCCCAACGGTGCAGCTCGCCATAGCTGAGGGTGGCGTGCTCTTCCAGCACCGCCGGAGCCTGAGGATCGAGAGCGGCGGCCCGGCGAATCCTGCGAAGGAGCTCGGTGGCATGGTTGCCGAGGGCGGGCGGCGGCGGCTCTCCGACCCCCGCCCACTCCCGCAGCAGCTGGTGACGCTGGGCGGGGCTCAAGCCGTCGAGGCGGGACAGCGCCTCCGCCGGCCGTTCCACCACCTGCTCCAGGAGGCGGCGATAGTGCCCCAGGAAGCGCTCCACGGTGGTGACCTCGAAGAGCCCCCGGCGAGCCTCGAGCCAGACCTCCAGGCCTCCCCCCGAGGGATGCAGAACCAAGGACAGGTCGAATTTCGCCGTGCCGGTGTGGACCTCTTCCGCCGACAGCCGCAGGTCGCCGAGCTCGAGCTCCGGCAGCGGCAGATTCTGCAGCGCCAGCACCGCCTGCACCAGCGGCGTGTGGTGACCGCTGCGCCGCGGTGCCACCGCCTCGACGATGCGCTCGAAGGGAAGATCCTGATGAGCGTCGATGCGCAGCAGCATCTCCCGCAGCCGCGGCAGCAGAGCCGCGGTGCTGGGATCGTCCCCGAGATCCGCCGGCACCGGCAGGAGGTTGACCAGGAAGCCCATGAGCCCCTCGGTCTCCAGGCGATGCCGCCCTGCCAGGGGCATGCCTACCAAGAACCGCGGCTGTCCGCTGAGCCGCTGGAGGAAGGCCTGGAAGACCGCCATCAGCACCATGTAGAGGGTGACGTCGCGGCGCCGGGCCAGGGATTCGAGGGCATCCACCAGAGGAACAGGGAAGAAGCCCCGCACCAGAATTCCCTGATCATCCTCGACGCCCCTGACCGCGGCAGAGCGATCCGCCGGCAGATCCAGGACCTGCGGGATCCCCGCCAGCTCGCGGCGCCAGAAGGCGGCCAGCTCGACCTGGCGCTCGGCGTCCAGATAGTCCCGCTGCCAGCGGGCGAAATCACCGTATTGAATCGCCGGTGCGGGCAGCGCTCCTACCTTGGAAGGCGCTATCTCGGGAGACGCCGCGGTGGGCGGCCGGCGACCTTGCCGGTGGATCTCGTAGAGGCTCCCGAGCTCGCCGATGAGCAGGCCCAGGGACCAGCCATCGAGGACGATGTGGTGGGCGTTGACCAGCAGGCGGTAGCGCTCCGCCCCCAGCTTCAGCAGCAGCATCCGCAGCAGAGGGCCGCGGCGGAGGTCAAAGGGCCGACGCGCCTCCTGCTGCTCCAGCTCCCGGGCCGCGGCCTCACGGCGGGGAGCCTCGAGGTGGGTGAGGGCGAGGTAGCGCCAACCCGCTACTGCTGCCCCAGGCTGCTCTCCAAGCTCGGGAGTCGGCAGAACTCGCTGCCGCGCCGGCTCGTCATCCCCGGCGCCCCCAGAGACGGGGCCCCTAGAGACAAAGACCGTGCGCAGGACTTCGTGGCGGGCCACGATCTCGCGGAAGGCGGCAGCCAGAGCTGCGACGCTGAGCGGCCCCTGGAGGGTTACCAGCGCCGGGATGTTGTAGGCCGGTGAGTCTGGATCCAGCTCGTGCAGCAGCCACATGCGCTCCTGAGCAAAGGAGAGGGGAGCGCCGTCGCCGCCGCCGGCCGCCACCAGCGGCGGCAGGATGGCGGTGCCGCGCCGCTCCTCGACCCGGCGGGCCAGCTCCGCCACCGTCGGCGCCTCGAAGATCTCCCGCAGCGGCAACTCCACCTCGAAGGCGGCGCGCACCCGGGCCAGGGCCTGGGCAGCCAGCAGGGAGTGACCACCGAGCTCGAAGAAGCCGGCGTGGATGGAGACCCTCGGGAGCCCCAGCAAATCGCTCCAGATCTCCGCCAGCACTCCTTCCACCGAGTTGCGGGGACCGGTGTAGCCGTCTTCGCCGACGCCTTCGGGGAGCGCCGGCAGGGCCTTGCGGTCCAGCTTGCCGTGGGCGGTGCGAGGTAGCTCGGAAAGCTCGACGAAGACCGCCGGCACCATGTACTCCGGCAGCCGGCGGCCCAAGAACTCCCGCAGCTCGTTGCCCCAGGGGGCGCCTCCCGCTTCCCCCTCCGCCGCCACCACGTAGGCCGCCAGGCGCCCCGGGCCGCCCTCGGCGCCGGAGGCCAGCGCCACCGCCGCGGCGCGCACCCGGGGGTGCTCCAGCAGCGCGGCCTCGATCTCCCCCAGCTCGATGCGATAGCCCCGCACCTTGACCTGGTGATCCACCCGGCCGAGGAATTCGAGGCGGCCGTCCCGGCGCACTCGGGCCAGGTCGCCGGTGGCGTAGAGCCGCCCTCCGGGCCGGGCGCCGAAGGCATCGGGGCGGAAGGCGGCGGCGGTGAGGGCCGGGGCGCCCAGATAGCCGCGGGCGAGGCCGGCTCCGCCGATGTGCAGCTGACCGGCGGCGGTCAGGGGCACCGGTTCCCCGCCGACATCCAAAACATGGGTCCGGACGTTGGCCAGAGGCAGTCCCAAGGTGGGCGTCTGCGGCGAGTCGGCGCAGAATTCGGCGGTGGCGTCGACGGTGGTCTCGGTGGGTCCGTAGACGTTGACGAAGCGATCTCCCGCCGCCGCCAGGCGCCGCCAGAGCTCTCCATCCACCGCCTCGCCGCCGATGAGCACCCGCTCCGGGGTCGCCGGCTCTGCCGAGGCGGGCATCAACGGCAACCCGGCCTCGGCGAGGGCCCGCAGCAGCAGCGGCGTGGTGTCGAAGACCTCCACCCGCGCTTCGGCGAGCCAGCGGGAGAGCTTCGCCGGCTCCCGCCGCAACTCTTCGGGTACGGGATAGAGGGTGTGGCCCCCGAGGAGCTGGATCCACTGCTTGACCGAGGCATCGAAGGTGAGGGGGGCGTTGACCGCCACCCGCAGTCCTTCAATGGGGCCCTCATCGGGGCCGGCAGCATCGAGACCGGAGTAGATCTTGCGCTGGAGCGCCCGATAGAGGTTGAGCACCGCTCCCTGGGAGACCATCACCCCCTTGGGCTTGCCGGTGGAACCGGAGGTGAAGAGCACATAGGCCAGGCGCTCCGGCCGTCCCGCCGCGGGATCCGGCAGCGCCGCCGGTGCCTCGGGGAGCGTCTGTTCAGGAAGATGGGCGGAGAGGCCCGCCGGCAGCCGGTCGCGGGTGGCCGGCTCGCAGAGCACCCGGGCCATCCCCGCCGCTTCGGAGACTTCCCGCAGCCGCTCCACCGGATGCTCCGGATCCAGCGGCACCACCGCGGCACCGGCGCCGAGAATGCCCCACAGGGCGGCGTATGCCTGGAGACCGCGATGGAAGCACAGCCCCACCGGCTCCTCCGGCGCCACACCCGAGGCGACGAGGTGCCGAGCGATCTTCCCGGCGCGGGCCATCAGCTCGCCGTAGCTCCAGCTCTCTTCGCCGAAGACCACCGCCGCCCGCCGGGGATGGCGTTGGGCGCGCCGGGACAGCAGCGTAAAGAGGCTCTCTCCGGCGAATGCACCTGCGCCGGCGGCTCCGGCGCCAACCAGCTCGGCCTGGAACGTGTCGTTGTACTCCACCGTCAGCTGGTGGCGCTCCGCCGCCGCCATCAGCGGTAGCTCTTCGGCGACCTGCTGAGGAGTGGCCACCGCCGCCCGCAGCAGAGCCCGCAGATGCCGCCCCAGGCGTTCGGCGGTGGTGGCATCGAAAAGGCCGGCGTCGTAGTCCAGGACTCCGGCAAGACCCTCCTCGGTGGGGCGACCGCCCTCAGCCGCCGATTCCCGAGTACAGGAAAGGGTGAGGTCGAATTTCGCCTCGCCGCCGAAGACCGGCACCACCTCGACCTCCAGATCCCCCAGCGCCGGCGCCGCGGCGGCCTGATTCTGCAGCACCAGCAGTACCTGGAAGAGCGGCGTCTGGTGCAGGGTGCGCTCCGGCGCCAGCTCTTCCACCAGGCGCTCGAAGGGCAGATCCTGATGCGAGTAGGCCTCCAGCGCCACCCGCCGGACCCGTGCCACCAGCTCCCCGAAGGTCGGCCGGCCGGTGAGATCGCCACGCAGCACCAGGGTGTTGACGAAGAGGCCCACCAGATCCTCGGTGGCGGGCAGGCGGCGCCCCGCCACCGGGGTGCCGACGGTGAGATCCCGCTGCCCGGAATAACGGCCCAGCAAGGTCAGCAGCGCCGCCAGCAAGACCATGAAGGGAGTGGCTTCGAGCTCGGCGGCGGCGGCCTCCAGAGCCCGATACTCCGACTCCGGCAGCCGCCACGGGCGCCGGCCGCCGAGGCGCGGACCGGAGGAGCGTTCCCGAGGCCGGTCGAAGGGCAGGTCGATGGTCGCCGGAGCCCCATCCAACCGCCGTCGCCAGACGGCCAGCTGGCGGTCGAGGACGCCTCCGTCGAGCCATCGCCGCTGCCAGGCGGCATAGTCGCCGTAGGTCACGGGGAGGAGATCCCAAGCCGGCTCCTCCCCGGCGCTGAGAGCACCGTAGGCGCGGCCCAGGTCGCCCAGCAGCAGACCGACGGACCAGCCATCGGCGACGATGTGATGGAGCGCCAGGGCCAGCAGATGCTCCCCGGGGACCAGCCGGAAAAGGCGGATCTGTAGCAGCGGGCCGCTTTCCAGATCGAAGCGGTGGCCGGCGGTGGCGACGGCCAGGCCCTGGGCCACGCCCCGGCGCAGATCCCCGACCTGGGGCAGGCCCGAGAGGTCCACCACCGGCACGGTCCCACCCTCGTCGGTGCCCAGCACCACCCGCGGCCTGCCCGCCGCCGACGGGAAGCGGCTTCGCAGCACCCCGTGGCGGGCCATCACCGCCACCAGCGCACGGCTCAACGCCGAAGCATCGAGCTCGCCGTGGAGGGCCAGGGCCGCCGCCATGTTGTAACGCGGGCTGCCCGGATCCAGCTGGTCGAGGAACCACAGGCGCTCCTGGCCGAAGGAGAGGGGCGGCTGCTCGCCGGCGAGGCCCGGCCGCAGCTCCGGCAAAGCTTCGCCGGGCTCTCTCCGCAGACCTTCGAGACGGGCCGCCAAGCCGGCGACGGTGCTTTCTTCGAACAGGATCTGGAGCGGCAGGTCGAGCTCGAAGGCGCGGCAGATCCGGGCCAGAGCCTGGGTGGCCAGCAGCGAATGGCCGCCGAGCTCGAAGAAGCTGTCCTCGGCACCCACGGTGGCGACCCCCAGGACCTCGCTGAAGATCCCCGCCAGCACCTCCTCCGCCGGCGTCGCCGGCGCCCGGTAGCGGGTCTCCAGGTCCCGCTCCAGACGCTCCGGGGCGGGCAGGGCACGGCGGTCGAGCTTGCCGCTGGGGGTTTGGGGCAGCTGCTCCAAAGCCACGATGGCCCCAGGGATGAAGGCCTCCGGCAGCTGCCGGCGCAGCCGCTCCTGGAGCTGTCGGGAGGAGGGCACGGAGGCTCCGGGGGCCGCCACCACATAGGCCACCAGCCCCGCGGACCCACCGCTGCCGCGGGCCACCACCGCCGCCTGCCGGATGGCCGGATCGGCGGTGAGCACCGCCTCGATTTCCGCCACCTCGATGCGGAAGCCGCGGACCTTGATCTGATGATCCAGCCGGCCCAAATACTCCAGCTGGCCGTCCCGGCGATGGCGGGCGAGATCGCCGGTAAGGTAGAGCCGCCCTCCGCCCTCCGAACCAGCACAGAAGGGATCCGGCACGAAGCTCTCGGCGGTGCGTCCGGGGCGTCCCAGATAGCCCCGCGCCAGCCCGCCGCCGGCGAGGGCCAGCTGCCCCGCCGCGCCCAGGGGCACCGGCTGGAGCTGGCGGTCCACCAGGTAGGCCCGGGTCCCCGGCAGCGGCCGGCCGATGGCGGGAACAGCGGGCTCGGCGCCAGTCTGAGTACCCGAGCCGGTGCCATCCACCCGCGCGCCGGTGGAGTAAGTGGTGTCCTCCGACGGGCCGTAGAGATTGCTCACCCGAATGCGATCTTGGGGCTCCGAGGGTAACTCTTCGATCTGACGCACCAAGGCCGCCGGCAACGCCTCGCCGGCCAGGTTCACCGCCCGTACGGAGCTCGGCAGAGGCCCGTGGCGGAGCAGCTCCGCCAGCACCGAGGGCACCGTATTGACCAGGGTCACCTCATTCGCCGCCGCCAGCCGCGGCAGCTCCAACGCGTTCTCCGCCAGGATCACCCGGCCGCCGGCGGCGAGGGTGGCGAAGAGCTCGTAGACCGAAAGATCGAAGCAGATGGAGGTGGCCGCCAGCACGCCGTCGAGCTCCTCCGAACTCCAGGTCTCACGGGTCCAGCGGCAAAGGGCTGCGGCGGCTCCCTGGGTGATCCCCACCCCCTTCGGCCGGCCGGTGGAGCCGGAGGTGTAGATCACGTAGGCCAGGTTGTCGGGGCGGGGGCGATGGGGCGCCACCGCCGGCCCGCCGGTTTCTTTTTCGCTCTCCAGGCTGCCGTCCGGGGCCAGTCGCAAAGCGGGCAGCCCCGCTGGCAGCCCCGCCTTCAGGGAGACGCTGCCGTCGGTGAGGACCCAGCGGGCGCCGCTGTCCTCGAGCATGAAGGCGAGGCGCTCGGCGGGATAGGCGGGATCCAGGGGCAGGTAGGCCGCTCCGGTCCGCAGCACCGCCAGCAGCGCCACCATCAGCGCCGGAGTCCGCTGGCCGCCCACCGCCACCACCGTCTCCGGTCCCGCGCCGAGGCGTAACAGCGCTTGAGCCAGGGTCTCGGCGGTGGTCGCCAGGCGCTCGGCGCTCCAGCGCTCCTCCCCCGCCACCAACACCGGCCGCTGCGGCGAGCGCTGCAGCTCGGCGAAGACCAGATCCGCCATGGAGGCCTGGGCCGGGGAATCCGCCTCCGCCCCTTCCCCGTCTTTGGATCCCTGCCACTCCACCAGCAGCTGCTGCCGCTGGGCCGCGGTGAACGGTGAGAGGGCCGTCGCCGGAGTCCCCGGCGCCTGCTCCAAAGCCTCCACCAGCCCGGCCAGCAGGGTCTCGAAATGACCACCCCAACGCTCCACGGTGGTGGCGTCGAAGAGATCCCAGCGGTACTCCAGGATCCCCCGCAGGCCGTCCTCGTCCCGCAGCAGGCCGAAGTTGAGATCGAATTTGGCGGTGCCGGTGTCCAAGCCGTCGAAGCGGCCGCTGAGGCCGGGGACGTCGAAGACCCGCTGCGGTGCCTCCTGAAGACCGAAGAGCACCTGCACCAGGGGAGCGGCGGCGAGGTTGCGGCGGGGTTGGAGCGCCTCCACCAGCTTCTCGAAGGGCAGATCCCGGTGGGCGAAGGCCTCCTCAAGGGACGCCTGCAGCCGCTCCAGCAGCTCTTCGGCCCCGAGCTGGCCCGAGACCTCGGCCTCGCCGCTGGGCCGGTCCGCGACCTCGCCGCGCAGCACCAGGGTGTTGATGAACAGGCCGACCATGTCCTCCGTGGACACCTGGGGACGCACCGCTACCGGCACTCCCACCAGCAGATCCCGGCGCCCCGTCAATCGATGGAGGAGGAGCAGGAAGGCGGCGAAAAGCAGGGGGAAGAGGGTGGTGCCGCGGCGGGCGGCGGCGGCCTCGGCGGAGCGCACCAGGGCGCTGTCGAACCGCGGTTCGAGCCAGGCTCCGTCCGCCGAGGGCAGAGGAGGCCGGGGATGGTCGGTGGGCAACTCCAGATGCAGCGGCGCACCTTCCAACCGCCGGCGCCAGAGCTCGAGCTGGGAGTCCAGCACCTCTCCCTGCAGCCACCGGCGCTGCCACACCGCATAGTCCGCGTAATGCACCGCCGGCACCGGCAGCGGCGAGGGATCTCCGGCGGCGAAGGCACGGTAGACGGAGCTCAGCTCCCGCACCATCAGCTCCAACGACCAGCCGTCGCAGATCAGGTGGTGGAGCACCAGGATCAGGTGGTGCTCCTCCGGTCCCAGCCGCAGCAGGGTGGCACGGAAGAGCGGTCCTGCCTCGAGATCGAACGGCTCCCGGGCTTCCTCCCGGGCTTGGCGCCGGGCTTCTTCCAGCCTCTCCCCTTCCGCCAAGCCGCTCAAGTCGGCGTGAGCCAAGAGCCGGTCCGGCGGAGGCTGAATCTCCTGCACCGGCCGTTCCGCCACCATGGGAAAGACCGTACGCAAGCTCTCGTGGCGCTCCATCACCCGCAGCAGGGCCCGCTCCAGCGCTCCTGCTTCCAGAGCTCCATAGAGACGCAGCCGGCCAGCGACGTTGTAGACCGGTACCGTGGGCTGCAGCTGGTGCAGGAACCACAGTCGTTCCTGGGCGAAGGAGAGGGGCAGCGGCCGGCCGTCCCGGGGCACCGGTTCGAGGGACGTCGTGGCCCCGGCCCCGGCCTGCTCCACCGCCGCCGCCAGGCGAGCGACGGTGGGGTGCTGGAAGAGGATGCTGAGAGGCAGCTCCACCCCCAGCGCTTCCCGCAGCCGCGCCACCACCCGCGCCGCCAACAGCGAATGACCGCCGATCTCGAAGAAGTCCTCGTCGCCGCCCACGGAGGGTCGGCCCAAAACCTCGCACCAGATGCCCCCCACGGTCCGCTCCAGGGGACCGTCGAGGGCAGCCTCCGACGCCGAGGAGACCTCCGGCGCGGGTAGTGCGGAGCGATCCAGCTTGCCATTGGGCAGGGTCGGGATGCGCTCCAGGATGATCAGCGCCCCCGGCACCAGATAGTGGGGCAGGCGCTCGGCGAGCCAGCCCTTGAGCTCACTCGCGAGCTCCTGCTCGGGAACCTCGGAGGCGGAGGCCGCGGGAACCCCGTAGGCCACCAGCTGGAGATGACCCCCGGCGTCCCGGCGCACCACCACCGCCGCCTGGGCCACCGCCGGGTGACCGACGAGGACCGCCTCCACCTCCCCCGGCTCGACCCGGAAACCACGCACTTTGACCTGGTGATCGACGCGCCCGAGGAAGGCCATCTCGCCCGCTCCGCCCTGGCGCGCCAGATCACCGGTGCGGTAGAGCCGAGCCCCCGGCGGCCCCCCCAGGGGGGTACCGGCGAAGGGATCCGGTACGAAGGCCTGAGCCGTGCGTTTCGGCAGGCGGCGGTACCCCCGGGCGAGGCCGGCGCCGCCGAGGTGGATCTCGCCGATGCCCCCCACCGGCACCGCCTCGCCGCGGCGGTCCAGGAGCAGCGTCCGAGTTCCGTGGAGAGGCCGGCCGATGGACGGCGTCAGATCGCTCCAGGGGCCCCGGCCGCCGAGCTCCGCCTCGGTGGAATAGACCGTGTCCTCCGACGGACCGTAGAGGTTGAAGATCCGCCGCACCTGCGGCTGAGCCCGCACCCGGGCCACCAGCCCCCAATCCAGAGGCTCGCCGCAGAGAACCACCGTGCGCACCGCCGGCGGCAGCCCGGCCAGGCTCAAGAGCTCCTGCAGAGCCGAGGGCACGGTGTTGATCAGGCTCACCTGGGACGCCGACGGCAGCTCCGGCAGTTGCAGCAGGTTTTGGCTCAGCACCACCGCCCCACCGGCACCCCAGGTACCGAAGAGCTCAAAGACCGAGAGATCGAAGCACAGGGAGGTGGAGGCCAAGACTCCCGATAGCTCTTCACCGTCGAAGGTCCGCCGAACCCACTGCACCAGGGCCAGGACGCTGCGATGCTCCACCTCCACGCCCTTGGGCTTGCCGGTGGAGCCGGAGGTGTAGATCACATAAGCCAGGTTTCCCGGCCCCGGCGCCGGTCCCTCGTCTTCAGGAGCTTCCTCCTGGGAGCCGGCCACCAGCTGATCCACCGCCAAGACGCGCAGGTCCTGCTCCAGGCCTTCCCTCGCTGTCCCCGCGTCTTCGCCAGTCTCCGGAGGCACCTCCCAGGCGGCGCCGTCGAGGAGGGAGCGCTGGGTCAGCAGCACCGGCGCGGCGCAATCCCGCAGGATGTAGGCGTTGCGCTGGGCCGGATAGCCGGGATCCAGGGGCACGTAGGCACCGCCGGCCTTGAGCACGCCCAGGACCGCCGCCAGCATCTCCGGCGAGCGCTCCAAGCACAGGGCCACTGGCACGTCGGGGCCGACCCCCAGCGGCCGCAAGCGCCGAGCCACCGCCGTGGCCCAGCGATCGAGCTCGGCGAAGGTCAAGCGAGCCACCGGAGCGTCTCCGCCGGGCCGCGAGTAGACCACTGCCGTGGCCTCCGGCGTGCGCCGTACCTGGCCTTCGAAAAGCGCCGCCAGATGACCACCCGGCAGCACCGGCGGAGTGTGGTTCCATTCCCCCAGCAGCTGCCAACGCTGCGCCGGAGAGAGCAGGGGCAAGCGGCCCAACGACCGGGGTCCCGGCGCTTCCCGGTCTCCCGCCGCTGCCAGCAGGGCCTCGAATTGGTCGGCCCAGCGCACCACCGTGGTGCGGTCGAAGAGACGGCGGTTGTACTGCCAGCTGACCCGTAGGCGGTCGCCGACGAACCCTGCCATCAGGCTCAAATCGAATTGGGCCGGCCGCTCCCCCGGCGCCTCGCTGACCAGCTCCAGGCCGGCGAAGGGCACTCGGGCTCCGGCGCTGCCGAGGGCGAAGGCGGGGAGCGCCGACGAGCTTCCCGGCGGCGTCGCCTGGAAGGTGAAGAGCACCTGGAAGAGCGGCTGACGGCCGGCTTCGCGACGAATCTGCAGCCGCTCGGCGAGGAGCGGCAGGGGCATCTCCCCATGGGTCAGGTCCTGCGCCAGGACCTTGCGCAGAGCGTCCAAGGCTCCCTCCAGGGGAGCGTTCAGAGGCGGTGCCAGGCGCAGCGGCACCGGGCTGACGAAATAGCCCATGGTGTCCGCCAGGTCTGCACCCCCAAAAGATAGGCGCCCAGCAGTAGGCGTGCCCACCATCACCTCCCGCTCGCCGGTGTAGCGCAGCAGGAGGGTGGCGAAGACCGTCACCAGCGTGGTGAAGGGAGTGACTCCCCGCTGCTCCTCCCGGCTCACCACCGCCGCCGCGGGCTGCGACAGGATCCGCCGCAGCTCACCGCCCTCGAAGCTCTGAGCGGCGGGCCGGCGGCGATCGGTGGCCAGATCGAGGACCGGCAACTCTCCCGCCAGCCGCTGGGACCAATAGCGCCACAGCTCGGCTCCCCGGGGGCCGGCCAGCATCCGGCGCTCCCGCACGATGAACTCGCCGAAGCCCGGAGGCGGCTCGGCGCCTCCAGCGGGAGCTCTGGTGCCGTCCCCGGTGGCCGCCGCCCGTTGGTAAGCCGTCTCCAGATCCCGCACCAGGAGGGCCAGGGACCAAAAATCCGCCACCAGGTGGTGCACCACCAGCTGCAGCCGGCAGCCGCCTTCGGCGTCTCGCCAGAGGCGCAAGCGCAGCAGCGGCGGCCGGCCGAGATCGAAGGGGCGGAGGGCCTCCCGCTGCAGCTCCGCCCGCAGCTCCTCCTCGCTCAGGCGGCTCGCGTCGGCCTCCACCAGATCCGGTCTCACCGCCGCCTGCACTTGACGCCGGGGCTCGCCGCTGGAGCTGACGAAGGCCGTGCGCAGGGCTTCGTGACGATCGATCACCGCCTGCAGGGCCCGCTCCAGAGCGGCCGGATCCAAGGCCGCAGCCTCCACGCGGGCGACGAAGGCCAGATTGTAGGCCGCCGCCTGCGGGTCCAGGCGGTCGACGAACCACAGCGCCCGCTGGCCGTGGGAGAGACCGTGGAGGCGCAGCTCCTGCCGCTGGGCGGCGTCGAGATCCGGGATCTCTTCCACCCCAGCCGGCGGCGACATGGGGCGGGTCCCCGCCAAGGCGGCAGCCACCTCGTGGGCCATCTCCTCCAGGGTCGCCCCTTCCAACAGCCGGGCCCAGGAGAAGGTCGCCCCCAGCTCCGCCTCCAGCCGCGCCTCCAGCTCTACCGCCGCCAGCGAATCGAGGCCCAGCCGGGTCAGGGGCACCGCGGGATCCACCCGCTCCACCGGGGCACCGATGAGCTCCGCCACCAGCGACCGCAGATGCTCCGTCAGCGCTCCCCCCGCAACCGAAGGGCTAGGTTGCTCCTCGGCACCGCGGGGCTGCTCCCCGGCACCGGAGGAAATCCCTTCGCGATGGATCACCAGCAGCTCATCCCGCAGGTAGAGCTCGCGGGTCCGGCGGCGCTGGACCTTGCCGCTGGAGGTCTTGGGCACCGTGCCGGCGCGCACCAAGACCAGCTCGTGGAGCTGCACCTCGTGGCTCTCCGCCACCGCTTCCCGCACCGCCGCCGCCGCCTCGGCGGCCTCCGCCTCCCGGCGGCGCTCGATATCGTGCACCAGCACCAACCGCTCTTCACCGTCGGCGTCGATGGAGAAGGCGGCCCCGCTGCCCGGCCGCAGGGCGCCGTGGGCCCGTTCGGCGGTGAGCTCCACATCCTGGGGATAGTGGTTGCGGCCGCGGATGATGATCAGGTCCTTGAGCCGGCCGGTGACGTAGAGGCGGCCACCGCGCAGGAAGCCCAGGTCGCCGGTGCGCAGGAACGGCCCCCGGTCCCCCAGCCGGGCCCCGAAGTCGGCGGCGGTGGCCTCCTCCCGGCGCCAATAGCCGGCGGTGACGCTGGGCCCCTGGAGCCAGATCTCGCCGATCTCTCCCGGCGCCAACTCGTCAGTTTCTTGGGCGCGGTCGTCGCGAGGGTCGACGATGGCCACGGTCTGGCCCGCCCACGGCTCGCCGCAGCTCACCAGCTCCCGGCCGCCGGGGGCCCCCGGCGGCAGCTCCACCGCCCGGTCCTGCTCCAGCTCCGCCGGGTCGACGGTGGCGGTCTCCACCGGCTCCCCGGGGCGCCCGCCGGTGACGAAAAGGGTGGCCTCCGCCAGTCCGTAGCAGGGGTAGAAGGCTTCGCGCCGGAAGCCGCAGTCGGCAAAGGTGCGGGCGAAACGCTCCAGAGTGTCGGCGCGCACCGGCTCGGCGCCGTTGAAGGCGACCCGCCAGCGGCTCAGATCGAGGGCTGCCCGCTGCTCCTCAGTGATCCGATCGCAGCACAGCTCGTAGGCGAAGTTGGGGCCGCCGCTGGTGGTGGCACCGAAGCGGCTGATGGCGTCGAGCCAGCGGATGGGCTTGCGCAGGAAGCTCACCGGCGACATGAGCACGCAGGAGGTGCCGCAGTAGAGGGGCTGCAGCACATTCCCGATCAAACCCATGTCGTGGTACATGGGCAGCCATCCCACCACCATGGAGTCTTTCTCGTGGCCAAAGGCCCGCCGGATCATCTCCTCGTTGTGCAGGATGTTGGCATGGCGCACCATCACCCCCTTGGGGGCGGCGGTGGAGCCGGAGGTGTATTGGAGGAAGGCCAGATCCTCCGGAGCCGGTAGATCCTCCAGGGCCGGCAACTCTTCGAGGGCCGGCACCGGGGAAGGGTCCGGCAGCCCGTCGGTGCTGATCCACGGCACGGCGGCGAGCTCGGCGATGTAGGCCCCCACCGCTTCCCGGCTGCGCTGCTCGATGGCTTCGACGGTGAGGGCTACCGCCGGGGCGGCGTCCCGCACGATGGCGCGCAGCCGCGGCTGGGCCTTGTTGGTGCGCGGCGGATAGGCGGGCACCGCGACGGCACCGGAGTACAGGCAGGCCAGGAAGGCGACCACAAAGTCGAGGCCCGGGGGATAGAGCAGCAGCGCCCGCTCCCCGCGGAGGCCTCGGGCCGCCAGCTCCGCCGCCAACCGGCGAGCCGCCACATCGAGCTCTCCATAGGTGAGGGAAGCCTCTTCCCCGCTGTCACCGAGGAAGGTATAGGCGACCCTCCCCGGTGCCTGCTGCGCCCAATGGCGCAGCACCTCCACCAGGGTCGAGCATCGATCCAGGCTTTGGGGTGCCGAAGGCTGCAAGATCGTGCCCCTCCGTGCTCAAGCAGCCAGAGTCAAGAAACGGACTCCAGCTGCTCCCGGTTCATGGGCTGGGCCATGCCCACCAACACCTTGCGCTCGCCGGTGAAGGGAGCCCGGCCGTGGGCCACGTTCATGTTGTCCAACAACATCACGTCCCCCTTCTGCCAGGGGAAGGCCACCGTCTCGCTGGCGTAGACCTCCCGCAGATGCTCCAGCACTTCCGTCTCGATGGGAGTGCCGTCGCCGTAGCAAGTGTTGGTCGGTAGGTCGTCGACGTCGAACTCGGCCAGCAGCGCCTCCCGCACCTCGGGTTCGAGGGTGGTGATGTGGAAGAAGGTGGCGTGGTTGAACCAGGTCATCTCGCCGGTGAGGGGATGGCGGGCCACCGCTTGCCGCCGCGCGCGGGTGCGCAGCCGACCGCCCTCCTTCCACTCCACCTCGATGCCGGACTTGGCGCAGTGGGCCTCGACCTTGGCCTTGTCGGAGGTCTGGAAGACCGTCTTCCAATCGAGGCCGAAGCCGTCGCCGAAATTGCGCACGTACATCCAGCCCTTCTGGGCGAATTTCTCCCGCACCTCCGGCCGAATCTTCTGGTACACCCGCCGGCAGTCGGCGATGGGAGTCTCCCCGCCGGTCTCCGCCGGAATGTGGCAGTAGAAGAAGATCTTCAGCGGCCAGGCGGCCTGGTAAGAATTCTCGTTGTGAAGAAAGATCGGGTAGTTCGGCGGATAGTCCGTCGAGGTGTAGATATTGCCCGCCACCGCCGTGCGCGGCGAAGAGCGCTCGCGATACTCCAGGCTCTCCCCGGAGACGGCGGCGATCACCTCGTCCAGGTCCTCCGCGCTCTGTAGGCCGAAGCCCCGGAAGAGGATCCCGCCATGCTTGGCCAGACGATCCTCTACCAGCTGACGGTGATCCGACGCCCAGGCGGTGAGGCTGACCCCCTGCATGGCCGGGGTCACCACCAGCGGGAGCAGACGATCCGGCGAAAGCGGCTCCTCGCGCACCAGCGATTCGCCGGAGACGCGCACCGCTCGACGCTTCATCCCCCCCAGGCGGCTGCCCAGGGTCGGTTTCTTGATCTTGACTTCGCTCATGGCATTCTCTCTTTCTCAACCTTGCCGAGTTCGGGTCGCAAACCCAGTTGTCGAACCTCGAGCCGCTGTGGGAATCGCCTACGGCCTCTCGCCCCGATTCGAGCCGACGACCGTTTCTCGCCGGCGACAGACCTCCTTCGCTAGGAGCTGGTGTCCAAGGTCACCGTCGGCGCCGGCAGCGGCACCGACGCCCCCAAGCCATCCGACTCGGGGACCGGCTCGCCGCATTTCTCGCGCATCCATTCGTCGTTGTAGATGGTGTCCAGATAGCGCTCGCCACGGTCCGGCAAAATCACCACGCAATTGGCGCCGTCGGGAATCTGCGGCGCCAGCCGAAGGACGGCGGTGATCAAGCCGCCGGAGGAACCTCCCGCCAGGATCGCTTCTTCGGCCACCAGACGCCGGCAACCAACGACGCAGTCCATGTTGGATACGTGCACGCAGGCGACGACTTGGGACGGATTGCACAGAGGCGGGCGAAGACCGGCGCCCAATCCGGGGATGTAGCGCTCCGCCGGCTCGCTGGCGAAGATCTGACTGCCCAGGGCATCGACGGCGTAGATCTTGGTGGGGAGGCCGTGGCGCTCGACGAAGTCGGCGCAACCCGCCATGGTGCCGCAGGTGCTGGTGGCTAGGAAGAGATAGTCGAGGGGTCCATCCAGCTGCTCGACGATCTCCGGCATGGTCGAGGAGAAGTGGGCTAGCGGATTGTTCTCGTTGGCGTATTGATTGGGCCAGAAGGAGTTGGGGTGCTCGCTCAGAAGCTCCCGAACTCTCGCCAGTCGCGCTTGGAGGAATTCGCCGCTGATGGGATCCGGCTGATCGACATAGTCGACCTCGGCCCCATAGGCCTCGAGAACCCGGATATTTTGCGGCTGCGTTTTGCTGTCCACCACGCAGATGAACCGCAGGTCATGGTAGCGGCAGGCTTGCGCCAAACCTATCCCCATGTTGCCGGAGCTGGACTCCACAACCACCGCACCGGGGCTGAGAACACCGGAACGGAGGGCGGCATTGAGAATCGAAACCGCCGGCCGGTCTTTGATGCTACCGCCCGGATTCAGACCCTCGAGCTTCGCAAAAACACGAAACCCAAATTCACGGAAAAGCTTCTCGAGAGGGACCAAGGGGGTCCCCCCGATGACATCCAAGACTCCAGACACGATTTCCACCCCCCTGGCCTTCGTTGAGCGTGAACGACGCTAACCGTCCGCCAAAGCGAACAGCGCCGGCCGGAGTGGAACCCCAGATAGAAAAATCAAAAAATACGGCCTCGAGCCTCCATTGAAGCGAGTTCGAGCTTCTCTCAAGCCGCTCGAACGGGTTCACTGAAAATTCGACGCCCGGTCTAAAAGTACATCACAGATACGCAATCGCAACAAGGATCCAACATTGTCTACAGAATCTTTAGCGAAGCCTTCTTTACGACGAAGCGAAACAAATAACCCGAAGCCAACCGAGGGGGGAAAGATGCAGATATGTCAGAAGGGATTGCCGAAGGTCAGATGCACTTCCGTGCGGTCTTCCCCGGGCTCCTGATCGAAGTTGAAGCCCACCTCCAGGCGCACCGGTCCGATGGGGGAACTGTAGCGTAGGCCCACTCCGACGCCGTAGCGCAGCTGCTCCGGATCGACGTCCCGCCAGTCGCGCCAGACGTTGCCGACATCCGCGAAGACCGTGCCCCCGAGGGGACCGAGAATCGGGAAACGGTATTCCAGATTCGCCAACAGCAGACCGTTGCCACCCACCGGCAGCAGCTCCACGCCGCCGTCACCGGTGGGATCGGCGATGCGGGTGACGCCGGTGATGCCCAACAAGTCGCGGTCGAAGGAGCGGTGGGTGGTGCGACCACCGAGGAAGAAGCGCTCACCGATAGGCACCGGATTATCCACCTGATCCTCCGACAGGGGCACCGGCCCCAGCTCGTCCCCCACCGGCTCGATGGCTCCCATGCGCAGACTGGCAGCCACCACCCCGGCGCGCCCCAGGGGCAGGTAGTGACTCTGCTGGACGAAGAGCTTGAGGAAGTGGGCGTCGGTGGAGAACGCCGGGAAGGCGTATTGCAGCTGCAAGGTGGTGCTCCAACCCTCGGTGGGGTCGAAGGGATCGTCGCGGTGATCCAGCAGCAGGCTGGGGATCAGACTGGTGATCTCGATCTCCCGATCCTGGCGCTCGATACGGTCCAGGGAGCCTTCGACGTTCTCCAAATCGATATAGCGCAGATCCGCCACCAGGCCCCACCGGCGCCGGGGCAGCAGACGATAGGCTTCGATGCGCAGGCCTCGGCTGTCCTGGTCGAAGCTCTGACGATCCTCCAGGAAACTAAAGAGGGAATAGGTCACCGGGATGTCCCAGCGGAGCAGATAGGGCTGCTGGAGGGATACTCGGTAGAGCTGGTCCCGCTCGCTCAGCCGCGTGTCCATCTGCAGCGCCAGGGCGCGGCCGAAGAGGTTGCGGTGGCTGTACCCCAAGAGTCCCCGGACGCCGTCGTCGGAGTCGTAACCCAGGCCGTAGGAAACCCGCTGAGCGGTCCCCTCCTCCACCCGCACCACCACGTCCCGGTCGCGTCCCCCCACCTCGCCGGGCAGCAGCCGCACGTCCACCCGCGAGAAAACCCCCAGCCGGGACAGATCCCGCTGCACTTCCAACAGCTGCTGCCGCGACACCGGGCTGCCGGACTCCAGGTCGATGAAGCGGCGCAGGATGTCGTCGTCGGTCTTTTGATTGCCTCGCAGCACCAGCCGGTCGAGGAGCATGCGGGGGCCTTCCAGCACCTCCAGGGTGACGTCCACCAGGGTTTCGTCCAGCCAGTCCAGCCGCGGGGTGATCTGGACCCATTCGAAGCCCGCCCCCTGGTAGGCCAAGCGCAGCTGCTCCACCGCCTCCTCCACCCGCAGGGGGTGATAGGGCCCGCCTTCCTCCAGCGGTGGGGCGGGAGGCAACGCGCTCTCCGGCAGGTGCTCCACCCCGGAGCGCTGGAAGGACGCCACCAGCCGGCGGGGGCCCTCCTCGATGGGGACGGTCACTCGAAGGGTACCCTTGTCGGTTCCCGGCGCCAGCTCCTGAGAGATCGTCGGCTCTCCCACCTCGGCCTGCCAGAAACCCTCCAGGGCGTAGAAGCTTCGCAGGTTGTCCAGATCCTCCGCCAGCACATCGTCCACCAGGTAGCCGCTGCCGGGGAGCAGGCGACGCCGGGGCTGGGTGGCCATGAGGGCGGACAGACGAGCGTCCGCAAAGGATCGATTGCCCTCCAGCTCCAGCTCTTCGAGCGCCATGACCGGGCCGGGCTCGATCTCCACCACCACCGTCAGGGGCTGGTCCTCAACTGCCGTCTCCTCCGACGCCTCCCCCGATGCCTCACGGGCCTCCTCATAGGCCTCCACCTCAACGCGGTAATGACCCTTCTCCTGATAGTGGTTGCGCAGCCGGTCCCGGGTGCGGATCAACAGCGCCTGGTCATAGCCATCCTCGTCGAGAAACGGCAGCAGCCCCTTCCTCTCGAGCTTCTCCTGCTCCGCGCCGCGCACCACCACGGCCACCGGACGGCCGAGATCGACGTTGTAGGCGAGGTCCACCGCACCGTCCCGCAGGTCCGTTCGCGGAGCTTCCACCCGCACCTGCCGGTAGCCTTGCTGCACCAGATAGCGACGCAATCGCCGCGGATCCTCCTCCAGCCGGCGACTGTCGTACGGCTCTCCAGGGCCGGCGCGCAGCTGCTCTTCCAGCTCGACGGTGGAGAACGGCCCGAGGTCGCCGACCCATTGCACCTTCCCCACCAGGGTGCGGGGGCCGGGCTCGATGCCATAGACCACCACGACCCGCTGGGGGCCGTCTCCGGGACGCACCTGAAGCCGTGCCTGGGCCTCCAGGTAGCCGGCCTCCCGATGCTGCTCCTCGATGCGGTAGAGGCCCTGCAAGACCCGTCCTTCCATCAGCGGGTCGCCGGCCCGTTGTCCCAGCCGCGACCGCAGACGCTCCTCCGGCAGCTTTGGTTCGCCCTCCAATACGACCTCGGAGACGATGAGATGAGGCCACAGAGCCACCACCGCCACCACCTGGCCGTCCCGGGCGGGGTCGGGGCGGCGATAGATCGCCACCTCCGCCACCTCGCCGCTGGCCAGCAGCTCCCGAAGGCTGCGGCGCACGGTGCCTTCGGTGAGCCGGTCCCCGGGGCCGAAATCGAGGAGGTCGCGGAGGTGCTGCACCCGAGCCGAAGGGAGCTCGCTGCGCATCTCGACGGCGCTGATCCGGGGAGCTTCCCGCAGAGGAGTCTCGGCCTCCGGAGCGGCGTTCGCGGGCGTCTGAGCAGCCGTCGGCGCGGCGATTCCCAATGCCAAGAGCATCGCCCCGAGCAGTCCCCGTACCCAACGATTGGACCAACGACTGGGCCAGGGACGGCTGAGAACCGGGAAGCTCAAAACCGTTGATCCCACAGGGCGTCGACGGAGAAAGATCCGTCCCCGTTCTGGGTGAAGACCAGCACCAGATTCGAGGTCACCTGCCACTCCGCCTCCAAGATGTCCTCCTCGGTGGTGGAGGGATCCCGGGAGTAGGTGATGTAGAAGTCGTTGCTCAGCCGTTTGCCCACGGTCAGCCGCACGGACGAAGAACCGGTGCTGTTGGGCAGCGGGTCCACCCGCAGCTTGTCGAGACCGAAGAGCACATTGACCCGGTCGGTGATGGCGCTGGCGGCCTGGCCGTAGAGGAAGGCCTGGGCGTCCAGCTGCCCGTCGTCGGTGGAACCCGGCAGCGTCGGCCGGGCGTTGCGGTCCACCGGCGCGCCGCCGGCCACCAGGGCCATGAGGTCGAGCTGGGGGAGCGGCGGGTCGGAGTTGACATCCACCTCCAGCCGTTCGGGAGTGCCGGAGAGGTTGAGCACCACCTCGTAGCTGCGCACCCGGGAAGTGGCCACCAGGTCCACCACCGGCTCGGTGCGGTAGAGGTTGGCGAAGGTCACCAGGCCGCGCTCGATGCGGTATTCGTTGTCGGCGTAGACCAGGGTACCGCCGGGCTGCACGTCGATGGTGCCCAGGAGCACCGGCCGGGCCAAGGTTCCCCGCAGCTCCAGGTCCAGATCCCCCCGCAGATCGGCGGAGCGGTTGCGCACCCGCAGAGCCTGGGGAGCCTCGATGAGCAGATCCACCCGGGTACCGGCGAGCCATTCATTGGTCGACCCCACCTCCTGGCGCTCGGTCTCCAGCAGCCCCTGGATGGCGTTGCCCAAACCTACTTCCAAATCCTCCAGATAGCGCACCTGCTCCAGCTCCACCAGCCCCTGGAGATCCCGGCCGCTGTCGCTGGAGGAGAGCCACAGCTCGGCATCCCCCTGCTGCAACCAGCCCTCCGGGAAGAGCACCTTCAAATCCTCCAGATGAGTGTAGACCTGGTAGCCACCGATGCCGCCGTCGGGCTCCCGCTCCACCGTCCCCCGGGCGACGATGCGGCCGTCCCCCACCCGCGCTTCCAGATTCTCCAGCTCCGCCCGGTCCTGGTAGAAGGCGATGCGGGCGTTCAAGTCTTCCACCGCCTGGGGCACGGTGGGGATCACGAAGGGCTCCAGGGTGACCTGGGCCTGACCGTCGAGATAGGGCCCGTCCAAAGGCCCCACGAGGCGACCCAAGAGATCGAAGCGCCCCGGCGCCGCGAACTCTTCCGGCAGCCCCAACTCCACCACCACCGGCCGCAGCCAGAGCGTGCTGAGGCTGCTCTGCACCGATAGGTCCACCGTGCCCCCGGGGGCCAGCTCGAGAGCGCCGGTGGCGAAGAAGTCGCTCTCCCGTTCCCGGTTGCCCAGATAGAGGGAATCGACGGTGAGGCGGGTGCCCTGGAGGGTCGCCCGGGTGGGCTCCAGCTGCTCGATGAAGGCTCCGGAATAGCCGCCTTCCAGGCGATCCAGCTCCAGCTCCGCCACGAACTCCGAAGGCTCGGTCACCGGTCCCCGAACCCGCAGCCGGCCGGCGAGCTCGCCTTCCAGCTCCGGCACCGGCCGATCCGTCACCAGCTCCACCAAGCCCCGCAGCTCGGGGCTGGAGACGGCGAAGTCGAGAGCCGCCTGGCTGCGGTCCAGGGCCCCGCCGCCGGCGAAGCGCAGCAGCCCCAGCAGCTCTCCCTCGGCCTCCACCCGCTCACCGTCCCAGCTCGCCTCCAGCTGCGCCGCGGTCACCCCCGGCCGGGCCAGAGAGCGGCCCAGCACCTGCATTGCGTCCACCTCGCCGGCGAGCTCCACCCGGGGGTCCTCGAGGCTCCCACCGAGGGTCCCCTCGAGGCGCACGCGCCCCGCCAGCCCACCGCCCAGCAGGCTCGCCAACGGCTCACCGGCGAGCTCCAGCTCGGACTCCACATCCAAGTCCATGGCACCGGTCACCGGATCGAAGCTCCCCTGCACCTCCGCCGAGCCCGCTGCCGCGGTGACCATGAGCTTGCGAATGTCCAGGCCCTCTGAGTCCCAAGCCAGCTCCCCCCGAACCTCCTCCACCGAGCGTTCCAGCAGCTCCGCCGGTGCCACCGCCGCCCGGATGCGGCCGGAAAGATCCACTCCGTCCCCCACCAGAGACAGCCGGCCGCTCACCGGACCGGCGAGGGGCAAGTTCAGGTCGCGCCAATAGCCGATGGTGTTCAGAGGCCAGTCGAGGGCATCGAAGTCGAGCTCGATCTCCGGCCGCCGCGGCACGCCGTCCCCCACCGGTCCCGGGACGGCGGCGGTCTGGAAGACGAAGCCCTGAGCCGGAGCGCTGGGGCTCAGAGAACCTCCCGCAGCTCCTCCCGTGGGCCCCTGCGAGACTCTTTGGGAATCCTGGGGGCGCACCGTGCCGGTGATCAACAGCGCCGCCTCGCCTTCCATCAGCTCGACGCTCAGGTAATCCACCGAGCCGTTCTCCACCTGCACACTGCCCCGCACCCGCTCCGCCGCCACCTGGCTGGTGGCCACATCACGGAGGTTCAGCCGCGCCGCCAGGGTAGGGTCACCGCGGCTCACCGCCAGGCTCCCCTGGATCTGCCCTTCGCCGCTCTGGGGCACCCAGGGGGCTTCCGCATCGCCCCCCAGGAAGGGCAGCAAGAGGGCCGAAAGCTCCACCAGATCGTGGCTGTTGAGCTCGTAGTCGAAGGCTCCTTCCAAGCGCGCCAGGTCGTAGCTGCCACCGAAGAAGAGGCGCTGGCGCTCCGAGCCCAGCAGCACCGCCTGACTCGACACCAGCCCGTCCTCGATGGTCAGCGGTACGGTGCCCGCCAGGGCGACTCCTGGTCCCGAGGTGGGCGAGATTTCGAACTGTCCCCAGCCATAGCCTCGATCCCTCCCCTGCTGCACCGATCGATAGTCGAGCTCGCCGTCCACGACGCTGGCGAAGCCGGAGAGGGAAAGTCCCTCGGAGGCCAGCAGGCGATCCAGGGGCACGCCCCGGAAGTCCAGATCCACCTCCACCGGATAGGTCGGTGACTCCAGCTCCACCACCGCCCAGCCCCGGAGGTCGCCGCCGGCGTAGGAGCCCCGCTGCAGGTCCAGGTGCACCCGCTCGCGATCGGCGCTGAGCTCACCGCTCAAGCTCTCCAGCCGTCGCCCGGACCATTCCAGCTCCGGGGAAGATGCGGTGCCCTGATAGCCCCATTCACCGTCCCACGCCTGAAACACGCCTTCGGTGCGCAATGGGCCGCTGAGCTCACCGTTCAAATAGCCGAGGTCCGTGAGCACTTGGGAGCTGCCCCGCAGGGTCGTCTCCAGCTCTACCAGATAGCGCTCCGCCGCCCCGGACTCGCGCAGCGAGCGCCCCCAGGAAACACTGCCGGCGGCGTCCATGGAGAGACCTTCGCCCACCGCCCGCACCGAATCCAGGATCACCTCCCCCGGGCCGTAGCGGCCGTTGACGGTGACCTCCAGCGGATAATTCTCGGCCTGCGGCAGCCGCAGCTGCACCGACGCCGCCGTCGCCTGCCCCTGGAGCCGGCCCGGCCCTTCTCCCACCATCCGCGCCCGCACGTCCTGGGCGTTCAGGGTCAAGGGCCACTGCTGCTCCTCGAACTCCAGCACGCCATCCTCCACCAGCAGGGCGCCGATGCGCACCTGGCCGCCGTCCCCGGCCTCCGGCAGGGGCAGGTTGATCTCGCCCTCGGGATCCACGGTGAGCCGCAGATGAGGCCGCACCACCTCCACCTGGCGCAGCCGCCAGCGCCGCCGCCAGGGATTGAGGATCGCCCCCTCCAGCCGCAGCCGTTCCACCGTCAACACCGGCGGATCCCCGGTAGCCTCCGCCGCCACCCGCAGATCCTGCAGCTCGAGCACCGGCGGTAGGAGGGAGAAATCCACTTCCTCCAGGGTCACGGACCGCTCCAACGAGCTGCTCAGGCGATCCACCACCTGCAGGCGCAACGCCTCCCGCACCGCTGCGCTGCGCACCGACACGGTCCCTACGAAGACCAGGAATGCCAGCAGCGCGGCAATCCACAGGACCCCTCGAATCAGCCAACGCCGCAATGCCCGCCAGCGGCGGCCCTTGGGGCGTTCCTTGCCAGCCTTCGAGGCGGTGCCCCCACCGGGAGACGGACCGGGCGCAGAGTCCGGCGCAGGCTCCGGAGAAGCAGGCGTGCTGGAAGCAGGGCTCTTCATGCTGCAAGCCACCGCCGACGGCTAGCCGGCGGTGACTCCTGGTGCGGATAGGGACCGCGGGGATGGGCTCACGATTTCTTGGCCGGTTCGGAGGACAGGCCGCCCCAGCGCAGCTTGCCCCGCAGGCTGTCGTAGAAGGTTCGGTTCGACGTCTTCACCAGATGGATACACGAGCGGCTGCGGGTGATCTGCACCCGGTCGTGGTACGCCAGAGTGGTGCCCTCCTGGCCGTCGATGGTGACGAAGACCTCCTCGTCCCGAGTCTCCAACACCACCTCGATGCAGGCGTAGCTGGGCACCACCATGGGGCGCAGCGACAGGGTGTGGGGACAGATGGGGGCGAGCACCGTGGCGGGCAGCTGGGGGAAGAGGATGGGGCCGCCGGCGGAGAGATTGTAGGCGGTGGAACCGGTGGGGGTGGAGATGATCATGCCGTCGGCGCGATAGCGGGCCACCGGATGTTGATCGACGCTCAGGTTGAGCTCGACGATGCGCGAGCGCGCCCCCTTGGCGATGACCGCGTCGTTGAACGCCTGGAAACGCTGGGGCGAGCCGTCCTGGGGGAAGACGGTGACCTGGAGCAGAGAGCGCTCCTCGAGCTCGAAGTCACCGGAGAGGACCTTGACCAGGGTCGGATACAGCTCGGTGCGGCCTACCTCGGTGAGGAAGCCCAAATTCCCCAGGTTGACCCCCAGCAGCGGCGTGTCGCCGTTGAGCCGCCGAGCGACTCCCAAAAGGGTGCCGTCGCCGCCCAAAGCCACCACCAGGTCGTAGTCCCCGGAAGGGTCGAAGCAGCCGGTGGCTCCATTGCCCACCTGCGCCAAGGTGCGGGCGTCCAGGTGCACCTCCATCTGCCGCCGGCGCAGCCACTCCCCGAGCTCCCCGGCGACCCGCATGGCCTCGATCTCGGGCTTTGCCACCACGCCGACACGCCGAAAGCGAGTCTCTCCCAAAACCTCGCCAGCGCTCTCCCGGCGCTCCGGGTCTGGCGAGTCCGAGTCTGGTGCCGAAGGGTCGATGGGGCCGCGCTGCGATGGATGATCCACGATGATTTCGTCTCCTCGGCGCTCGTCCGCCGCCAACTCCTAAAGACCCGCCGGCTCCCGTTTCGTGCCTCGATCCACCAGCCGCCGGGCTGCGGGCCGCTGGAAGCACACCAGCTCCTCGCGATTCCCCGTCTTGCCGGGTACCGGCGAGTCCACTCTCCCTAGAAAGCGTAAACCGAGGCCGGACAATTCCTCGCGGCGCTCTTCCAGCACCTGCCGGCGCCGCGCTTCGTCCCGCACCACCCCGCCCTTGCCGACGCCGGAACGCCCGACTTCGAATTGGGGCTTGAGCAGAGCGATGAGGAGCCCTCCCTCCGCCACCAGGGGCAGCACCGCCGGCACCACCTTGAGCACCGAGATGAAGCTCAGGTCGAAGGTCGCCAGCTGCACCGCCTCGGGCAGGAAGCCCGGCTTCAGATAGCGGGCGTTGACCCCCTCGTGGACGATCACCCGCGGGTCTCGGCGCAATCGCTCGTCCAGCTGGTCGTGACCGACGTCTAGGGCATAGACCCGCTCCGCGCCCCGTTGCAACAGACAATCGGTAAAACCGCCGGTGGAGGCCCCGACGTCGAGGCAAACCCAGCCGGTAGGATCGACGGCGAAGGTCTCCAGGGCCGCTGCCAGCTTGCCGCCGGCGCGGGAGACGAACGGCTCCGCCGGACCCCGGATCTCCACCGGGGCGTCCTCCGCCACCGGTCGGGACGGCTTGTCCACGGTTCTGCCGTCCACCGCCACCACGCCACCCCGCACCGCCCGCCGTGCCTGCTCGCGGCTGCGAAACAGGCCGCGCTGGACCAGCAGCTGATCGAGGCGGGTGGCCGTCTCGGACATGGAACTCCCCGACGTTTGCGTTGCGGCAGCAAAATATCCAGCGCCGCCGGATGCCGCACCGGAATGGGCGATCATAGCATTCGCGGGTGCTTCAAGAGCGTTGGTGGGCTGGCGCCCACCCTACGGAAGAGGCGCTGCCCTGCGGTTGTAGGGTGGGCGCCAGCCCACCACGTCGACGGTCGAGCTTGAGGTCAGGACACGACTCCCGGTTCTTGCCCGGAGGCCCCGCTCATCTCCTCGGGGCTGGCTTCCTCGGAGCTGGCTGGGCCCAAACAAAACGGCACCACCAGCACGAAGAGCACCAGCCGTTGAACTTCCGTATCGGCCCAATTGTCCTCGAACAGGCCGGCGATGGTGAAGGCCACCAGGGTTAGCAGCACGCCGTAGTAGAGGTCCGCCCGCGGCGAGGCCCGGCCGCCCTCCGCCCGCAGTCGCCGCCACGCGGTCCAACCACTCCAGCCGAAGAGCGCCACCAGCACCGCCAGCGACGCCAGCCCGCGCTCGGCGGCGATGTTGAGCCAGCTATTGTGCAGGTGGGGTACCCAATAGCGGGTGGCCGAAGGATGGCGGTAGATGGCGTAGCGTTCCGGCACCATCTCCGGGCCGAGCCCCAGCAGGGGCCGGTCCGCCACCATGTGGGCGCCGGCGTAGACCATGCACAGACGATCGTAGTTGGAGGGATCCCGCAAATCGAAGATCGAGCCCACCCGCTGCAGGATGGGCACCGGTGCCAAGAGCAGGATGATCAGCCCCACCGGCAGATAGGCGAGGAGCAACTTCGGCGCCCGCACCAGCGCCAGCAGCGTCAGCACCACCGCCAGGGCAACCCAGGCGTTGCGGGTGTAGCTGACCAGCAGGGCGGCGTTGATCGCCACCAGCGCCCCCCAGGCCCAGAACCGCCGCCGACCGTCGCCGAAAGCCAGCCAGGCAAGGAGCAGGCAATCGCACACCAGCAGTACCCCGGAAAAGGTCATGTAGTGGGACAGGGAGCCGCGGATGCGGTGCTCCAGGTTGTCGTAGCCGAAGGCGTATTGCACCAGGCCGGCCAGGGCCAGCAGCCCACCGAGGATCACCAATCCCTGCACCACCCGCCGGACGCTACGCTCCCGACGCAGCAGGAGCACGGCGAGCACCGGCGTCGCCAGATTGAACACGTCGCTCAGGGAGCGGGAGCTGACCCGGGGATCGTAGGAGAAAAGGATCGAGGCGCCCAAGAGCAGCACGTAGCAGCCCAACAAGAGCAGCCATCGGCGGGCCTGGGGGGACAGCCGCAGCCGATCCTTGCTGCGGTCCACGGTCCACGGCGCGGCCAGGACGCTGAGGCCCAGCAGAACGTTGGACCCCGCGATGCTGAACAGGGTCAGCAGATGGGCGGTGAACAGCCCCCGGCCCAGGCGCCGGCGCTGACCAAGCGACGGGGACGGGGACGGCGAGCCGTGGGCTTCGGTCAAGAGGTCGCGGACTCTTCGCCGGCATCCCCGAGAACCGTGGCGGGGAGCGCCTCGTCGATGAGCATCACCGGGATGTCGGAGACGATGGGATAGACCAGAGACGAATCACGGCTCAACAAACCCTGCTCCACCACCGGTTCCTCGTCCCGGAAATGCTCGCGGTATTTCTCCGCCAGGGTTCGGCGCACCTCCACCGGCAGCTCCACCAGCTCCAGCTCACCCCGGCTCTTGGGGCAGCGCAGGATTTCCAACAATTCCGCATCAACGGCCATGGCTTCTCCTTTCCACGCTGGGTACAGGCTCAGGGCCCGTGATCCGGCACCAGCAGGCGCCGCACCGACTGAGCTTGACCGGTGTCTTCGTCGATGTCCAGCACCGCCGCCGCCAGCCGCACATCCCCCTTGGCCACTTCCAGCCGGCTGCCGGTCTGGAGCAAAAATCGCTGCAGCGACTTCTGCGCCGAAAAGCCGATGATGCCATCGTAGGGGCCGGTCATGCCGACATCGGTGATCAGGGCGGTACCGCCGGCCAGAATGCGTTCATCCGCCGTCGGCACGTGAGTGTGGGTGCCTAGCACCGCGCTCACCCGGCCATCGAGATAGAAGCCCATGGCCTGCTTCTCGCTGGTGGCCTCGGCGTGGAAATCCACCAGCACCACCTTGACCTCCGAGGGCAGCTCCGCGAGCAACCGGTCGGCGATGGTGAAGGGGGAGTCCAGGTCGCTCATGAACACCCGGCCCTCGAGATTGAGGGTCGCCACCGGGATACCCGCAGCGGTCTCCCCGACGTGGACGCCGTGCCCCGGATTGCCCTCCGGGTAGTTAGCCGGCCGCAGAAGATTGGGCACCTCGTCCAGCAGCGGCAGCCCGTCCCGCTTGTCCCAGATGTGATTGCCCGAAGAGAAGCAGTCGATGGGCAGCTCGGAGAGCTCCGCCAGCACCGACGGCGTGATTCCGAAACCGCCGGCGGAATTCTCGATATTGACCACGGTGTAGTCGATGCCGTGCTGGTCCACCAGCCCGGGGAGCATGCGCTGCAGAGCCCGGCGGCCGGGCTTGCCGATGACGTCGCCGACGAAAAGTAGCTTGATCATGACTAGCGAGCGTACTCCACGGCGCGGGTCTCACGGATCACCGTCACCTTGATTTGACCGGGATAGGTGAGCTCTCCCTCGATCTTCTTGGCGATGTCCTTGGACAGCCACAGCGCCTCTTCGTCACCGAGGCGCTCGCTGTCGACGATGATGCGGATCTCCCGGCCGGCCTGGATGGCGTAGGTCTTCTGGACCCCGCGGAAGCCGGCGGCGATCTGCTCCAGGTTCTCCAACCGCTTGACGTAGGTCTCCAGAATCTCGCGGCGGGCTCCGGGGCGGGCGGCGGAGAGGGCGTCGGAAGCGGTGACCAGCACCGCCTCCACGGTCTCCGGATCGTAGTCGCCGTGGTGGCAGGCCATGGCGTGGATCACTTCCTCGGTCTCGCCGAACTTGCGCAGCAGCTCGATACCCAGCTCCAGATGGGAGCCTTCCATCTCCCGATCCACCGCCTTGCCGATGTCGTGAAGCAAGCCGGCGCGGCGGGCGACGTGGACGTCGGCCTTGAGCTCCGAGGCCATCACCCCGGCGAGGAAGGCCACTTCCTTGCTGTGCTTGAGGACGTTCTGACCGTAGGAGGTGCGATAGCGCAAGCGCCCCAGGAGCTTGACCAGCTCCGGATGGACGCCGGAAATGTTGAGCTCCAGCAGCGAGGCCTCGCCCTCCTGGCGGATGCGGTCGTCGAACTCCGCCTTGACCTTCTCCACCACCTCTTCGATGCGCGCCGGGTGAATGCGGCCGTCGCTGATCAGACGGTCCAGGGCCACCTTGGCCACCTCCCGGCGCAGCGGGTCGAAGTTGGAGACGATCACCGCCTCCGGGGTGTCATCGACGATGAGATCGACGCCGGTGGCCATCTCCAGAGCGCGGATGTTGCGCCCCTCGCGGCCGATGATGCGTCCCTTCATCTCGTCGTTGGGCAAGACCACCACCGACACCGTGGTCTCGGCGACATAATCCGACGCCGCCCGCTGGACGGCGATGCCGATGATCCGCTGAGCTTCTTTTTGAGCGTTTTCCCGCGCCTCGTCCTCGATGCGCTTGATCAGGCGGGCGGACTCGATGCGCGCGTCCCCCTCCGCCAGCCGCACCAGCTCTTCCCGAGCCTGTTGGGCGGTGAGACCGGAGATGCGCTCCAGCTTCGCCTCCTCTTCGGCGATGAGCCGGTCGAGGCGCGTCTGGTTCTTCTCCAGGCTGCGCTCCAGCTGGGTGGACTCCCGCTCGCGGGCGGCGAGATCCTTCTCCCGCTGGGCGGCCTCGTCGGACCGCTTGTCCAGATTGTCTTCGCGCTGGGTGAGACGGCGCTCCATGGCCTCCAGCTCGGCGCGCCGCTCCCGGGATACCTTTTCGAATTCGGTGCGGGCCTGGAGCAGCTTCTCCTTCGCCGCTACCTCGACCTCGCGCAGCTTGTTGGCCGCCTGCCGCTCCGCATCCATCTCGATGCGGTCGGCCTTGGCCTGAGCCTCGCGCAGTACCAAAGTGGACGCCCTGCGGAGCCAGAGCCACCAACCGATGAGCACCAGCACCGCGGTCCCGACCACAGCCGCGACCAAAGCGATCGTTTCCACTTGGACACCCCTCTCCTGTAGGAAACAGGGGGGTGCGGGTATGCCAGGAGTTTGTCGTCTAGGTCTTCGAAGTCACTGCTACCGATGAAGCACTGCTACGCAAGAATGAAATGCATCCCCCGCCTGAGCCGTTTGGGCAGCCGTCTTAGAACCTGAATCTCTTCAGGTGGGTGTCCGCTCCACGAGCCATTAGCTCCCCGTTCCAGCCGTACTAGACGAACCGGCGGGGCTTGCACAGGCGCCGCAGGTGAAAGACTCCCTAGGCAATAGTGTTGGTTCTACACTTGGAAAACCCATCACGTACTCCGCAGGGGATGCAAGACCTAAAACTTTTATCATTCAACTGGAGAGGCGCGGTCCTGGTCAGTCTACCCACGCACTTAGCTCTTCTATGCTCGTCAGCGCTCGACCTAGCTCTTCAACGCTCGATCCAGCTCCCCAGCAAGCGCCTCTACCTTCTCCCGGATTTCGACCCGTTCCCCTTCCTGTAGTTTCTGGCATTGCGAGAGCTCGTCCGCCAGGTTGAGAGCCGTCAGGATGGCTATCTTCGCGGTGTCCACCGTCGCCACCTGCTCGGCGATCTGCCGCATCTGGCGATCAACGATGCCGGCGAGCTCTCTGAGGGAATCGCTGTCGTTGTCACCGCGAACATAGTAGACCGAGCCAAAGATCTCTACGGCGGTCGTAGTGCCCTTTGCCGGCATGCTCGCGAATCTCTCGTCCCCTCGGAAATTCCGCGGCTTCAACGCTCACGGAACCGTCGTCCTCACAAGGACTTAACGGGAGGACTATAGCACACCGACGGACCCCGTCCGGGTCAGTCGTCGTCGTCCTCGGCGCTCTCGTCCTCGTCGGCGTCGTCGTCTTCCAGGAGCTCTTCCAGCCCCTCCGCAAGCCGCTCCACCCGCTGGCGGATCTCGTCCCGTTCCTGGCGCCAGGCTTCCGCTCCAGAGTCACCGCCGGCGTCCTCGAGCTCCGCCTCCAGCTCCTCCACCCGGGCGTTCAGGCGGCTATTCTCCTGCCGCAGCCGGCGCAATTCCTCGGTGGCCTGATGGATGCGATCTTCCAGTCCACTGAGCCAGTCCAGATCCATGCTCTCAACCCTTCCAGCTGAAGCGCCGCTCCAGCTCCTGCGCCAGGCCGCCCTGGCGCTCGTTGACCTCTTCCTGGGTGAGGGTGCCCTCGACGGAGCTGTACAGGAAGTAGATGGTGGTGTTCACCGCCCCGTCGGGTACGCCTTCGCCCTGGTAGCGGTCCTGGAGACCGAAATCCACCAGATGCTCCGGCGCCGCGGCGCGAATGGCCGCCGCGAGGTCGGCCCAGGGAATGTCCACAGAATGGGTCAGGGTGAGGTCCGCCCGCACTCCGGGAAAGCGCGAGGGGACCTCGATGATGGGCTGGGGCCGCGCCGCCAGCAGATCGGTACGAAGCTCGGCGGCGAAGAGGGGGTAGACGTCGTCGTCCCCCAGCACCAGGCCGAGATAGCCCGCCCGCCGGTCCCCGGCCCAGAGCTCCGCGGTGGTTCCCGGCGCCAGGCCAGAGAGCTGAGCCGGCCGCGCCTCCAGGGACTGCTCCACATCCACCGACAGCTGCTCCACCACCCCCTTGAGGTCAAAGAAGTCGAGCTCCCGGCTGCGGTCCCAGGGACCGCCCACCTCGCCGCCGGCCACCAGGGCCACGGTCTCGAACTCGACGATGGGCTCCTCGCCATCGGCCCCGTCGGAGTGCTGGGCGCGGGCGAAGACGTGACCGATCTCGAAGAGCTGCACCGCCGCGGCGCCGCGGCGCTGATTGAAGCGCGCGCTGGCCAGCAGGTTGGGCAGCAACGACCGGCGCATCACCCGATACAGCTCGGAGAGGGGATTGGCCAGCTCCAGCGCCGGGTGCTCCGCCAGCAGCCCGGGCAGCAGGGCATCCTCCTCGGCGCCATGGAAGGCGAAGGTGATGGCCTCGTTGAAGCCGCAGGCGGCCAGCCGCCGGCGCAGCGCCCAGCCCCGGCGGTGGGCGTCGGAGGTATGGCCGTCGGCGCCGTGGATGGCCGGCAGGGTCGCCGGAATATTGTCGTAGCCGTAAACCCGCACCACCTCTTCGTAGAGGTCTGCCGGCAGCTCCACGTCCCGGCGGCGCCAGGTGGGCACGGTGACCCGCCACGCCGCCAAGTCGTCGTCGCTGGGAAACGCCTCGAGGTCGAAGCCGAGACCGGTGAGCCAACGCTCCACGTCCTCGGCGGCGAGCTCGACGCCGGCGAAGCGGTTGAGCCGCCGGAGGTGGAGATCGATGACCTGGGACTCGGGGCGGTTCGGGAAGACGTCGATGGCCCCCGGAAGCACCGTGCCACCGGCGAGCCCCGCCACCAGCGCCGCCGCCCGATCCACCGCCCGCGGCGGCATGCCGATGTCGGCGCCGCGCTCGAAACGGTGGCTGGCGTCGGTGTGCATGCCCAGGGCGCCGGAGGTGCGGCGCACGCTCACCGGGTCGAAGAAAGCTCCTTCCAGCAGCACGTCCACCGTCTCCTCGGTAACCTCGCTGTCGAGCCCGCCCATGACGCCGCCGAGGCCGATGGCCTCCTCGGCGTCGGCGATCACCAACATCCCCGCCTCGAGCTTGCGCTTCTCGCCGTCGAGGGTGGTGAGGGTCTCGCCGGCGCGAGCCTCTCGAGCCCGAACCGTCGCCCCCTGAAGCTTCGCCAGATCGTAGGCGTGGAGCGGCTGCCCCAGCTCCCAAAGCACGAAGTTGGTGATGTCCACCACATTGTTGATGGGGCGCAGGCCGATGGCCTCCAGACGCCGCTGGAGCCAGTTCGGGCTCGGCCCGATCTTGACTCCCCGCACCACTCGGGCGGCGAACCGGTGGCATAAATCCGGCGCGTCGATGTGGATGCTGACCACATCCTCTGCGGCCTCATCACCCGACGGGTCAAAATCCGCCGGCGGGAGCTCCAAAGGCCGGTCGAAGAGCACCGACAGCTCCCGGGCCATGCCGAAGTGGTTCATGCAATCCGGCCGGTTGGTGGTGATGTCGATGTCGAGGACCCAGTCCGTGGACTCGGATGAGGGCGACTCGACGCCGGGGACCTCCTCGATGCCCTCCACGGCGTGGCCGGCGGCGGTCAGACGATCCGCCACCTCCTCCACCGACGAGGGCAAGTCGACATAGCTCGCGATCCAATCGCGGGATAACTTCATCGCTGCGTACCGCCTACCCGCGAATCTGCTGCAGCAGGCGCAGGTCGTTGTCGAAGAGCATGCGAATGTTGGGGATGCCGTAGCGGATCATCGCCACCCGGTCGATACCCAGGCCGAAGGCGAAACCGGAGTAGCGCTCCGGATCGATGCCGCAGGCCGAGAGCACCCGCGGGTCCACCATGCCGGAGCCCAAGATCTCCATCCAGCCGGTCTGAGAGCACACCTGGCAACCACTGCCCTCGCAGAACGGGCAGGTGATGTCCACCTCCGCCGAGGGCTCGGTGAAGGGAAAGAAGCTGGGGCGCAGGCGCACGCCGGTATCCGCCGAGAACAACCGCTGGATGAAGGCCTCCAGGGTGCCCTTGAGGTCCCCGATGGTGATCCCCTCGTCCACCGCCAGGCATTCCACCTGATGGAACATGGGGGAATGACGCAGGTCGTTGTCGTGGCGGAAGACCCGCCCCGGGCAGATCACCCGGATCGGCGGCTTGCGCGACAGCATGGTGCGAATCTGTACCGGCGAGGTGTGGGTGCGCAGCAACCGGCCGGCACCACCCCGCGCTTTGGGATCACCGTACTGCCCGTCCAGGAAGAGGGTGTCCTGGGTGTCCCGGGCGGGGTGATCGTGGGGAAAATTGAGCGCCTCGAAATTGTGGAAATCGTCCTCGATCTCCGGCCCCTCGGCAACGCTGTAGCCGAGCTCGGCAAAAATCTCCTCCATCTCCTGGGCCACCAGGCTGACGGGGTGGAGGGTGCCCAAAGTGGTACGCCGCCCGGGCAGGGTGACGTCCACCGCCGCAGCGCTCAGCTCGCGCTCCAGCTCCCGCTGGCGGAGCTCCTCGTCGAGCTCCTCGAGCCGCGCCTCCACGTGCTGCTTGAGACGGTTGACCCCCTGGCCGTAGTCCCGGCGCTCTTCCGGCGCCAGATCCTTCATCCGGCCCATGAGGGAGCGTAGCCGCCCCTGCTTCTTTCCGACCCACTCTAAACGCAGCGATTCCCAGGCCTCCCGGTCGGCGACCGACGAAGCCTGGGAATCGAACTGTTCGGTGAGCTCGGCGAGTTGGTCGCCGCCGGCCAAGGCCTCAGCCCTCCGCCGCCGCCGACCGCTGCTCCAGCGCCTGCTTGGCGACTCCGGCGAGCTCGCCGAAGGCAGCGGCGTCGCGCACCGCCAGGTCCGCCATGATCTTGCGGTTGATCTCGCAGCCGGCGAGCTTCAAGCCGTTGATGAGCCGGCTGTAGGAAAGGCCGTTCAGGCGGGCGGCGGCGTTGATGCGCACCACCCACAGACTGCGCATGACCCGCTTGCGCTGGCGGCGGTCCCGATAGGCGAAGGATAGCGCCCGGTCCACCGCCTGCTTGGCGATGCGATAGTTCTTGCTCTTGTTACCGTAGTAGCCCTTGGCTAGCTTCAGTACGCGCTTGCGCTTGCGCGATCTCTTATTGCCTCGCTTGACGCGTGCCATGTTCTCGAACCTCGTTTCCTAAAAAATGGTGTCCGGCAGGGTAGCCGGTATTCAAGGCTTTGGTGGACAGGTTCGTCCCAGCCTCCGCCCCGGAAATCTTCGGACGCAGACGATCTACCCGCGATGCCCCGGCTCCTCGGAGAGGAGGAACCCGGCGGTCGTCAAGTGTGGATCATCTCCTTGATGTTGTCGGCAAACTTGCCCTCCACCTCGGTGTTCCGGCGCAGCTTGCGCTTCCGTTTGGTGGATTTCTTGGTGAGGATGTGGCTGCGCATGGAGTGGTTGCGCATGACCTTGCCCTTCGCCGACAGCTTGAACCGCTTGGCGGCTCCGCGGTGAGTCTTTCTCTTCGGCATCGGCCGTCTCCTTCTTAAACGCCGCGAGTCGTGCTTGCCGGAAGTCTACTGTCCGAAATCGAATCCAGGAGAATCGACTTCAGCAGACTGCGGCGAATCGTCTCAGCTGGCTGCTTTTCGATGCTGTTCGCAGGCGATCGACAGCGGCCGACCGCACGAATCGCTGATTATACACAGGCCGGCCCGCGCCGGCTATCTATTAAAGCCCCTGACTGCGCTCAGCCACCAGGCCCCGAGCCCGCTCGACGAGCTCTAACACCTTCATCGCCCCCAGGTCGTCGCCGCTACGGGGGCGCACCGCGACCTCACCGGCCTCCTGCTCCCGGGCGCCCACCACCAGCATGTAGGGCACCTTGAGGAGCTGGGCCTCGCGGATCTTGAAGCCCAGCTTCTCGTTGCGCTCGTCGAGCTCCGCCCGCAGGCCGGCGGCCCGCAGCTGGTCGCGCACCTCGGCGCCGTAGTCGAGGAATTTCTCCGACACCGGCAAGATCACCGCCTGCACCGGCGCCAGCCACAGCGGGAAGGCACCGACGGTGTGCTCGATGAGCACGCCGATGAAGCGCTCCAGGGAGCCGAGCATGGCGCGATGGATCATCACCGGCCGGTGGGTCTCGCCGTCGGCGCCGACATACTCCAGCTCGAAGCGCTCCGGCAGCTGATAATCCAACTGCACCGTACCCAGCTGCCACGAGCGGCCGATGGCGTCGTGGACCTGGAAGTCGATCTTCGGGCCATAGAAGGCACCATCGCCTTCGTTGACCACATAGTCGATGTTCAGACTTTCCAGCGCTCCCTTGAGGGCGCTTTCAGCGTGGTCCCAGGTCGCCTTCTCGCCGATGGCCTTCTCCGGCCGGGTCGAGACCTCGATGATCACGTCATCGAAGCTGAGGGCACGGTAGATGGCCAGGATCTGCTCCACCACCGCCGTCACTTCTTCCTGAATCTGCTCCTCGGTGCAGAAGACGTGGGCATCGTCCTGACAGAAGGAGCGCACCCGCAGCAGCCCCGAGGTGACGCCGCTGCGCTCATAGCGGTGCAGACGCCCAAAGTCGGCGTAGCGCACCGGCAGATCGCGGTAGGAGCGCAGGCGGGTGCCGTAGATCAGGCAGTGGGTCGGGCAGTTCATCGGCTTGACCGCGTACTGCCGCTCGTCCACCTCGGTGAAGTACATATTCTCGCGGTAGTTGTCGTAATGCCCGGAGGTCTTCCACAGCTCGACGTCGAGAATCTGCGGCGTCACCACCTCGCCGTAGCCGTTGACCTCGTAGGTGTCCCGCACCAGGTCCACCAGCTGGTTGTAGAGCACCGTGCCCCGGGGATGAAAGAACGGCGTCGCCGGCGCCATGGGGTTGAAGCTGAAGAGATCCAGCTCCTGACCCAGCCGGCGGTGATCCCGGGCCTTGGCCTCCTCCACCCGCTCCAGGTACTCCGCCATCTCCTTCTTGCTGCCGAAGGCGGTGCCGTAGATGCGCTGCAGCATCTCGTTGGCCTCGTCGCCGCGGTAATAGACGCCGGAAGCCTCCAGCAACTTGACCGCGCCGATCTGACTCACCTTCTGCACGTGGGGACCGCGGCACAGGTCGAGAAACTCACCGTGCTGATAGACGGTGATGGTGGCGTCCTCGGGGATGTCCGCCAGACGCTCCACCTTCAGGTGCTCCCCCATCTCCTCGAAGAGCTGGCGGGCCTCCTCCCGGCTCACCTCCCGGCGCTGGAAGGTGGCGTTCTCCTTGAGGATCTCGCGCATCTTCTCCTCGATGCGCTCCAGATCCTCCGGCGTGAAGGCCCGGGGAAAGCGGAAGTCGTATTGGAATTTCTCCGAGTGATCGACGCGGCCGACGTCGATCTCCACCTCCGGCCACAGCCGCTTGACCGCATCCGCCAGCACGTGCTCCGCCGAGTGGCGAATGAACGCTCCGGACTCCTCGTCCCGCGAGGTAAAGAGGCGGAAGGGGCCGGATTCCTCCAGCGGCTGGCGCAAGTCGACGGCCTGGCCGTCGAGCTCGGCTCCGATGGCGGCCTTGGCGAGCCCGGGTCCGATCGCGGTAGCCACCTCCAGCGGAGTCGTCCCCCGACCCACCGTCCGCACATCGCCATTGGGAAGGGTGAGGTCGATGGAGCCGGTGGCGCTCGCGGTCGTCATGGTCTGGGCCTCGATAGAGATTGAGCGGTGCTGGATCGGCGGGCGGGAAAGCGGACGCTGGATCGGCGTCGGGCACCGAGAGGTGCAGGCAGGAGATCTGGTAGGCGCTAGCGGACTCGAACCGCTGACCTCTACCGTGTGAAGGTAGCGCTCTAACCAGCTGAGCTAAGCGCCTAGAACTCCCATCACGGGTTCGTCTCGGATCGTCTCGGCAGCGAATTGGTAGGCCCGAGCGGACTCGAACCGCTGACCTCTACGATGTCAACGTAGCGCTCTAACCAGCTGAGCTACGGGCCTCCGGCAACGGCCAAGACGAAGCGTTCCGTTGTCAAACGAACCCTCGGCGCGGTGCCGCGCCAAGGCAGGGAAGGGTAGCAAACCCCCGCCGAAGGTGTCAACGGCCTCTAACCTCCAACACTTGGGTACCCCCTCCTGCTCGCAGCCAACACTTGGGTCCCCCCTTCTGGTCATCCTGCTCTCCCGAGCACCCGCTACGGACGCCCGACCAGGCTCGAGCCACCGCCCGGCCCACTCCATAGGCTCTTCCCATCAACACTTGGGTCCCCCCTTCTGGAATCCATGGCCGAGAAGCTATGTCCTGGGACCCAAGAGCCGTCACTCACCCCACAGATAGCCGCTCCGTGTGCGCACATCGAGACTGCGGTCGACGGTCTGCACCGTCACCTCCTGGTACCCCTCTTCCCCGGCGGGGTGGGCGCTACGGTAGGTCAGGAGGTAGTACCCGCTGGTCTCCTCCGCCATGTTCTCCAACGGCGTCCGGAAGTTGACGAAGTTATAGAAGTACTCGCCCCCGGTTTCCGTAGCCAGGTAGCTCAGAGAATTGTTGAGCACCCGCCCGCGCAACCCACCGGGCGCACTAGTGGGGATCAGATCCACGGCGTAGACCGCGACGTTGGCGTTGTTGAGGTCGTAGAGCAACTGCGGGTAGCGCCGGGTGTCCGGCGTGTAGAAGCCGAAAGGACCACTGTCTCCGAAGCCGATGCTGAAGAGCGCCAGATTCTTGCGTCCGGGGATCTCGTCCAGTGCCTGGGCCAGTACTTCCAGAGCATCGTAGATCTCGCCCGTCGCCTGTTGCAGCGCCTCGCCGGCGGGTAGATTCGTCACCAGGCTAGGGCCATTGCCCTGAGCCTCCTGCGACCCACCACCACCGCGGCTGATCACCGCGTTCTTGATCTCGCGAGCCGCCGCCGCATGGTCGTTCGTGAAGTCCTGGTGCACTCGCAACGTGTAGTCATAACTCACCACCGCTACGTAGTCGTTGGGCAGTAAATCCGAGCGCACCCAGCGCTCCGCCCAGCGGCCGGCATCCATCTGCTGGCCCGCCAGTCGCGCCAGCTGTTGGCGCTGGTCGTGAAAGAAGAGGACGAAATAGCGTTCCGACGGCACTTCGTCGGGATCGACGCCCAACCGCTTCGCCTGCTCGGAGCTCTCTAGCAGCTCGCGGTTGCTGTAGAACGTCACGCCGGTGAGCTCTACAGGATCTCCGTCCTCGAAGACCTCGAAATCGTCCTTATCCAAACCCACCACTACGTTGCCCCGGCGGTCCGTTACCAGCGCATCGAGGGCCACCTCGGACACCTGCACATCGTCCGCAAGGCCCGTCACCGGCCGCTGCACATCCGTAGCCTCCACCCCCAGCGGCGCCACCACGAGCCACAAAGCCGCCAGCCACCCGGCCATCGGCCTGCTTCGCGTTCTACCTCCAGTCATCCTCCAATTCATCCCAAATCGACTCATCGATCTGTCACTTCCTTCCCCATGCTCTGCAAGAAATTCCAAGACACCGGCCCGAGAGCCGGCGCTAATACAGTTGCCCATAAAAATGTGCAAGATCGATACCGCCGGCTCCCAGAATCCCACCCATCAACACTTGGGTCCCACCTCCTGAGAATCCTTCCGACACCGCCAACACTTGGGTCCCACCCCCGGAATCTCGAGGAATTTCGACCCTTTCTCCAAAAAGGTGAGCGATCCCCGCTCCTTTTGCCCTCCTAAACGGGTGAAGGAGATTTCATGAGAAAACCTATTCGATTCGTTCCCCCTGGCGGAGCCTTGGTCCTGGTCACCCACCGATGCCTCCAGGCCCGCTTCCTACTCACCCCCAACGACCAGCTCAATCAGCTGGCCAAAGCCATTGTCGCCCGCGCCGCCCGGAGGGCCGGAGTGGAAGTGGTGGTCGTCCTCATCTTCGGCAACCATGTCCACCTCCTCCTGCGCGTTCCCAACGCCTACGCCATGGCTCAGTTCATGAGCTACTTCGCCGGCAACCTGGCCCGGGAAGCTGGCCGCATCCACCGCTGGTCCGGCAAGTTCTGGCACCGTCAGTACTCCTATTCGGTGGTTGCCGACGACGAAGCCTCCCAGGCACAGACCCTGCGCTACCTGCTCTCCCATGGCTGCAAGGAAGACCTGGTCGCCAGCCCTCTCCAATGGCCGGGACTTCATCCCGCCTCGATGATCTTGGAGGGCCAAGCTCACCGAGGTACCTGGGTCGATCGCACGAGCCTATGCCGCGATCGCCACAACCGCCCCGCATCGCCTCCCAAGGAGGAAGACTACGAGCAAGAGGAGATTCTCGAGCTGGTTCAGCTACCTTGCTGGGCGGACCTATCCTGGGAGGAGTACCAGGCTCGGGTTCGAGCTCTGGTGGAAGAGATCGAGAAAGAGACTCGACATCGGCATTCGCGCGACGGAACTAGGCCTCTGGGCCGCAGGAAAGTGCTTCGTCAGAATCCTTTCCGCGCCCCCAAAAAGCCCAAGAAAGGCCCTGGGCCGTTGATCATCGCGGCCTCCAGCGCCGCGAAGGAGGCCTTCGAGGAAGCCTACCGACAAGTGGTTGCTGCCTACATGGCTGATTCGGCAAAGCTCCGGGCTGGGGATCGGCTTGTTCGGTTCCCGGAAGGCACATTTCCACCGGCCCTGGCCTTCGTCGAGCCCACTCTTCGCATACGGGCAGGATGATGAGCTAATCCGACCCGCGGGACCGACAGGAAGGGACTCATTTCCGCTCGCCGAAAGGCCGGGCAGGGGAGAGGTTTGTCTCGACCTCGAGGCTAGCCCCCATGAATCCGGCAGCCCCCTCTAAGAGCCCTGCAGAATCAACGAATTTCGCCTCCGCCTGACGTATCAGCCTCAAAAAAAGGGCGCCAAAAACGCGCCAGATGTCCGCCCTTCACACCGACTGCCAACAAGTGGGTGCAACTCATTCACAACTCATTCAGAAAAAGCAGAAGATGGGTCCTCCTAACTGGCTACCCTGCACAACCAGCCCTTCAAATACTCCCCCTCCGGGTGATACACCGACACCGGATGATCCGCCGCCGCCCCCAACGGCTGCAGCAGCGCCAGCTTCACCCCGGCCTCGCTAGCCGCCGAGAACAGGATCTGCCGGAACAGCTTGGCGTCCACCGCACCGCTGCAGCTGAAGGTCAAGAACAGCCCTCCCGGCGCCAGCCGCTGGAGCGCCAGCCGATTGAGGTCCTTGTACGCCCGCGACCCCTTCTTCAGCGCTCCTCGCCGAGGCACCAACGGCGGCGGATCGCACACCACCAAGTCATACACCTTCGAGTGTCGCCGTAGCTCCGCGAAGACATCACCCTGAATCCACTCGCTACGCTCCGAATCAACACCGGGCGCCTCTGCATTGCTCCGATACTGAGCCCTCCCCCGCTCCACGGTCCGCGGCGACGACTCCACATGCACCACCTCCCGGGCGCCCCCCCGAAGCGCGTACAACCCGAATCCTCCCGTGTGGGCGAACAAGTCCAGCACCCGCCGCCCCGTCGCCAGCTCCTCCACCAGCCGGCGGTTGCGCCGCTGATCACAATAGAAGCCGGTCTTCTGACCTCCGAGGATCTCGGCATCGAAGGTCAACCCGTGCTCCTGGATCTGCACCTCCGGCGGCACCTCCCCGCGGATCACTTCCTCTTCCCGAGGCAACTGTTCGGCCCGCCGCGCTGGCAGGTCGTTGCTTTGCAGGATCGAGCACTGCGGCAGCAATTCCTCGAGAGCGTCGTACGCCCGATCCCGCACCGCTTCCAGACCGGCACTGGTCACCTGGCTCACCAACACATCCCCATAGCGATCCACGGTCCAGCCCGGAACCCCATCCCCTTCGGCGTTGAGCAATCGAAAAGCAGTAGTCGCCTCCGGCACCAGGGCATCTCTCAAGGCCTGGGCGGCGACCAGCCGGCGAAGAAAGAAAGCCTGATCGACCACCTCTCCAGGACCGGCGGCTAGCCGTACCCGGATCTGCGAGGTGGGGCTGTAAAAGCCACTGCCCAAGACCTCGCCACCGGCGCTCGCCACCTCGGCCACTCCGGCGACGGCGGGATCTCCACCCTCCACCCGCGCCACCGCGCCGGAAAACAGCCAAGGGTGCCCCTGGCGTACGGATTTCTCTCGCCCTGGCTTGAGTATCACTCGCAATTCTGCCGCCATAAATCCCTCCTTCGGGCGCTCCGCCGGAGAGCCTACTCTGGCAGATGCCTAGAGATTGGCGTCCTCCTTTGGCCTCGCCACCGCACCATCAAGAATGAGGCATACCCACTCGAACGCCCCGCAGGCCTCTGATCAGCAAACGAATGTGATCAGCGAATACAATAGCCCCTCGCAATACCGAGGAGACTGCTTCGCGCCGCTTCGATCTCCGACGCCGCCCCCACCAAGGAATGCTCTTTTAGGCCAACCATGGATACTGACCAGAACCTACCTTCCCCTACCCCGGCCACCGAGCCGCCCACCGCTGGCTCCCACTGGATCCAACAGCTGGTAGAGGCTCAGGCTCGCAACACGCCTGACGCCATCGCACTGGAAAGTGCCGAAGGAGACCTCACCTACCGCCAGCTGGACCGCCGCGCCAATCGGCTGAGCCACCGCCTGCAGCGCTTGGGGGTGCGGCCGGAGGAGCTGGTGGGAATCTGCCTCGATCCGGGTCACCACCTCATCATCGCCATCCTGGCGACGCTCAAGGCCGGCGCCGCATACTTGCCCCTCGATCCGTCCTATCCAAAACCTCGACTCCAGGCCATGGCCGACGATGCTCGCCTACGCTGGCTGGTGACGCATCGGGATTCGTCCGCTGCTCCCGAGGGCCCGACCGTCGTCGAGCCCGTACCCGCAGAGCTCGAGCCGGAGGAGCATGGCGACGACTCGCCGCCACCGCTGCCCTCCAACCCCGGCGGCGAGGCGCTAGCCTACGTCATCTATACCTCCGGCTCCACCGGTCGTCCCAAAGGAGTCGCCGTGCCTCACCGGGGCCTGTTCCAGGTGGCTGCCGCCCAACGCCGGCTCTTCGATATCGGAACACCCCGGCGCCTCTTGCTGTGGGCTCCGGCGAGCTTCGACGCCTCCGTCGGTGATTGGCTCAACGCCCTCGCCAACGGCGGCACCCTCGTCCTGGCCCCTCGCGAGCAGCTGCTGCCGGGCCCCGACTTCGTTCGCCTCCTGCGCGACCGGCGGATCGATCTGCTGGTTCTGCCGCCTTCGGTGCTCGACGCACTGCCGGCGGAGACTGCGGCGCAACTACCGGATCTCCGGGACATCGTCTGCGCCGGCGAAGCGCTATCCATGGCGCTGATCCAGCGCTGGGCGCCCGGACGCCGGATGTTCAACTTCTACGGCCCCACCGAAGCCACCATCTGGTCGACCTGGGCTCAAGTCACGGAGAGCCTCATCACGTCGCCCCCCATCGGCCAGCCCCTGCGCGGGGTCACGATCCAGCTGGTGGGTCCTTCCCTGCACCCGGTTGACTCGGAGATACCGGTGGAAAAGAAGGGCTCCGCCGATCGGCGATCCATCGGGGAGATGCTCATCGGCGGTCTGACCGTCACCCGGGGCTATTTGGGGCGGCCGGGGCTCACCGCTGAGCGCTTCCTTCCCGACCCCCAGAGCGTGACTCCCGGCGCCCGGGTCTATCGCACCGGTGACCTGGCTCACCGCCGAGCCGACGGGCAGCTGGAATTCGTCGGCAGAAAAGACCACCAGATCAAGGTCCGCGGCTTGCGCATCGAGCCGGGGGAGATCGAAGCGGCGCTGCGCAGCCATCCCCGGATCGCCTCCGCGGTGGCTCTGCCCGGCGCCGAGGGTCGCCAGCTCCTCGCCTACACCGTCTCAGAAGGGGAAGCGGCCACCACTGCCGAGCTGCGCAAATACCTCGGCGACCGGCTGCCTCGACACATGGTTCCGGACCTCTTCATCCCTCTCCCGGAGCTGCCCCTCACCGCCAACGGCAAACTCGATCGGGCGGCCCTCCCGGCGGCGAACGCCGAGGCCGGCGCTTCCGGCGACGCCCCCGCCAGCCCCACCGAGCGCCAGCTGGCGAGTCTCTGGCGCCAGGTCCTCAGCCTCGACGGGCTCTCCCGGGACGATGACTTCTTCGCCCTTGGAGGACACTCCCTGATGGTGGGCCAGCTACTGTCGAGAATCCGTCAGCAGCTCGGCGCCAGCCTCGACCTCAAGGAGGTCTTCGCCGCCTCCACCCTGCGGGAGATGGCCGCCCGCATCGACGCCATCCGCTCCGCCGCAGAAGCTGGCACCGACGAAGCCCCCGACAGCTCGATGGCCGCCGCCGGCGGCACCGGCGGGGTTCTCTCGCCGCCGCCCATCCGGCGCCATGGTGCCATCCATCAGGTCCCCCTCTCCTTTCCGCAGCAGCGGGTGTGGTTTCTCGACCGCTTGGTGCCCGGCAACATCGCCTACAACGCCAACGCCACCGTGGACTTCACCGGCCCCCTGCATCCGAGGATCCTGGAAGACGCGCTGCAGGAGATCGTCCGCCGGCATCAAATCTTCCGCACTACCTTCCATGAGCAGAACGGACGACCGGTGCAGGATGTTCACCCCAGCGCCCCGGTGACCCTGCCGGTGGTGGACTTGAGCCGGGTCCCCGAAGACCACCGCCGAGAGCACGCCGAAAGCCTGGTGCGGCAGGAGATGTCCCGCCCCTTCCGCCTCGGGCAGCTGCCCCTGGCGCGCTGGAAGCTGCTGCGCCTGGCGCCGGAGGAGCACCTTCTGATCCAGGTGGAGCATCACTTCGTCCACGACGGCTGGGCCTTCGGCGTCCTCATGGGTGAGATCAAGACCCTCTACGACGCCTTCGCCCGAGGCCTGCCTTCCCCCCTCCCGGAGCCTCCGGTGCAATACACCGACTTCGCCCTCTGGCAGCAGGAGTGGCTGCAGGGTGAGGTTCTGGAGGAGCATCTGGAGGCCTGGAGCCGGATGCTCGAAGGCCTGCCCCCAACCCTCGAGCTGCCCACGGACCATCCCCGTCCCCGTACCCAAACCTTGCGCGGCAAGGGCCCCCGCATCGAGCTCGGCGAAGAGCTCGGCGCCCGGCTGCGCAGCTTCGCTCGCCTTCATGGCCTCAGCCTCTACGTGCTGATGATGGCTGGTTTCTACGCCCTCCTGCACCGCTACACCGGCGTTCGGGACGCGGCGGTGGGCACCGCCATGGCCAATCGGCCACTACCGGAGCTGGAACAGATGCCCGGCATGGTGGTCAACACCATGGTCCTGAGGACCCGCATGGAAGGCAATCCAGGCCTGCTGGAGCTGGCGAGGCGGGTGCAGGAGAGCGCCCTCAAGGCCTGGAAATATCAGAGCGTTCCCCTGGAAAAACTGGTGGAACGCATCGCGCCGGATCGCGACCTCAGCCGCAACCCCCTGTTCCAGGTGATGTTCAGCTTCCACGATTCGCCGGTGCCGGATCTCGAGATGAAGCTGCCGGAGGGGACTCTCCGCGGCCGCATCGTCGAACGCCACAACGGCTCCGCCAAGGCCGACCTCAACATCGTGGTCATTCCCCGGGCGGAGCAGCGCGCCGGGCAAGCCCAACGCCCCGGCGACAACCACGTCAGCCTGATCTGGGAATACAACAGTCAGCTCTTCGACGACTCCACCATCGAGCGCATGATCGGGCACTATCGCAACCTGCTGGAGAGTGGCATGGCCGCTCCCGAGCGGGAAGTGTCGGCGCTGACCATGCTCTCCGACGAAGAGGAACAGCAGCTCGAGCTATGGCAACGCCCCAGCCACAAGCCGGATCTCCTGCGGCAAGCGCCGGTGGTCCATCACGCCTTCCTCGACCACGCCCGGCGAGCTCCTGACGAGCCGGCGATCCAGGCTGGCTCCGTCCGCTGGACCTACGATGAGCTCGAGCAGCGCTCCGGCGCTCTCGCCGCCGATCTTCGACGCCGCGGCGTGGGGCCTGAAAAGCTGGTCGCGGTGTTCTGCCCCCGCTCGTCCCAGCTGGTACTGGCGGCGTTGGCTGTTCTGCGTGCCGGCGGAGCCTATATGCCGCTGGATCCGGGGGCGCCCCGGGACCGTTTGAAGCTCCTGCTGGAAGACTCTCGGGCCTCGTGGGTCCTGGCCCATCCCGCCCTGCGGGACACCCTGCCGGAGCCCGAAGGCTGGGAGCTCCTCGAGCTACCGGAGGACGATGCGCCCCTGCCGCCGCGACAGGACGGTTCTCAGCAGGCCCGTATTGGGCTCGACCGCGAACCGGAGGCGGATCAGCTGGCCTATGTCATCTATACCTCCGGCTCCACCGGCAAGCCCAAGGCCGTGGCCATCCCTCACCGGGGCCTCTCCAACCTCTCCGCCTGGACGCGCCAGGTCCTCGGGGTCAGCGCCATGGACCGCGCCACCCTGATGGCCAATCCCTCCTTCGACGCCTCGGTGGTCGAGATCTGGCCGTATCTGAGCGCCGGCGCCGAGCTGCTGATTCCGGAGGAGGCAGTGCGCAGCAATCCCGCCGCGATCCCACCGTGGCTGACGGAGCACACGGTCACCGTCTGCTTCCTCCCCACTCCCCTTGCAGAGGTGGTGCTCGACTCCCTGCGAAAGGGTGATTCAGCGACCGCCGAAGGCGGCGCCAAGGGAGAGCCGGCCTGGAAGCTCCGCCACCTGCTCACCGGCGGGGACCGCCTCCACCGGCTGCCTCCGGCCTCCCTGGGGATCCCCCTGATCAACCTCTATGGGCCCACCGAAGCGTCGGTGGTCACCACTTACGGAACCCTCCCTTCGGAGACGGACCAAGGCGCCGAGAGCGACCGCTCCCCCTCCATCGGCCGCCCGGTGGCCAACGTCCGCGCCTACATCCTCGACGGCCGAGGCCGGAAGCTCCCCTGGGGTCTGCCCGGCGAGCTCTTCCTCGGCGGCATCGCCGTCGGCCGCGGCTACTTGCACCGCCCCGGGCTCACCGCCGAGCGTTTTCTGCCGGATCCATGGAGCCCGGAGTCCGGAGCCCGCATGTACCGCAGCGGCGACCTGGTGAAGCTTCGTCCGGACGGCAATCTGGAGTACCTCGGCCGGGTCGACCATCAGGTCAAGGTGCGCGGCTTCCGCATCGAGCTGGGGGAGATCGAGGCCGCTCTGCTGGACCACCCGGCGGTGGCCCAAGCCGTGGTGGTGGCGGCGGATGCCGCCGGCGGCAAGGCCCTGGCAGCCTACGCCGTAGCCTCCGAAGGGGCTCGGCCGCTACCGGCGGAAGACATCCTCGAGCAGCTGCGCCGTGCCCTGCCCGCCTACATGGTCCCGAGCACCCTGATGGAGCTTGCCGAGCTGCCTCTCAGCAGCAATGGCAAGGTCGACCGGCGTCGCCTGCCGGAGCCTGAATTCGGCGCCTCGGAAGCCGCCTTCGAAGAACCCGATACGGAGGTCGAAGAGCTGGTCGCAGAGATCTGGAGGGAGGTGCTGGAACGGCAGCGGGTGGGAGCCACGGACCACTTCTTCGATCTCGGTGGCCACTCCCTGCTGGCCGCCCGGGTGCTGGCCCGGGTGCGCGACGAGATCGGTCTGGAGCTACCTCTTCAGACCTTCTTCGAAGCGCCCACCGTCCGTCAGCTGGCTCATGAAATCGAGGAGCAGCTCCTCGCAGCGGGCTAACAACCCTCTCCGACAGGAACCTCAGGCGCTCGCTTCCGAAGCCAGCTCGCCGGACTCCTCGGTTCTCGGCCGATCGCCGCCGGAGTCACTGCCACCGTTGCCCCCCGCCGGCTCCGCTTCTTCCACGTTGCGCAGGTGGGAGCTGAAGAAGCCGGCGGTGGTGGCGACCACGATGAGCACGCCGAGGAGAATGAAAAGCAGTCCGATTCCCCGCCCCGGCCCCACTCCCAGCACGCTCCCCACAGCGGTATCCGCCAGCGAGCCCCCGGAGACCATGAGCGGCTCGAACAACCGCTCCGCCAGCGGACCGGCGGCGAAGAAAGCCACCGGCACCGTGAAGTGGGACACCATGCGCCGGATGGCGAAGACCTTGCCCTGGATCTCCGGCCGCACCCGGCTCTGCCAGATCGCTTGAGAGGACGCGGTGATCACCGGCGCACCGAAGAAGATCACCACCGAGGCGATGGCGATGAGCGGCACCGAAGGCTTGAGCCCCATGAGCACCGACCCCACGCCGATGAGCGGGCAGAACCCCAAAATGCCGTAGACCCGTCGCTTGGGGCCGCCCCAAGCGCTCATCACCAGCCCTCCGACCAGCGAGGCGGCGCTGGACACCGCCAGCACGAAGCCCAGATCCGTGGCGTTGGTAAAGGAGAGCACCAGCGGGGTGATGAGCACGAAATTCACCCCCCACAGCAGATTGAACACGGCG
>JAXHTF010000027.1 GCA_034211275.1 Acidobacteriota bacterium | reverse complement strand
GCCGCCAGCAATCGGTGATGGTGGTGCCGTTGCAGAAGTTGGTGCCGGCGATATTCGGCGTCTTTTCGAATTCCGACTCCACTCCGTCGGGGCGGGAGACCAGGATCTTGGTCGCCGACACTTGGCGCAGCCGGTACTGCGAGGCGTCTTTGGTGTAGCGCACGGGCAGCGCCGAGGTGCCGTTGTTCCGGCCGTTGAGGAAGTGCAGATAGCGGACCGAGCCATCGGGCTCGACGTATTTCCAGCGATTGTTGTTGTCGGAGAAGTCCGCGTCCCGGTTGGGCCAGCTCTGTCGCTGGAAGCTGTCCATTCCGGATGGGGGCAGGGGTGCGTAAAGGCGGCCCAGGTGGACCTCCCAGCCCACGCCGGCGTTGGATTCCTGGTTGGGGATGGCGAAGATGGCAGGGGGATCGTTATTGCAGCCCTGTTGGTTGATGGCGCAGCGGACCTCGGGGAAATCCCATGCGTTGGAGTTATAGACCGCCTGCAACTGGTAGGTGAGGACGGGGCCGACGCTGTACTCCTGGCCCAGCGGGATGCGAAGCATCAGGTTGCCGGAGGAGGTGCTGATGGTTTCGAAGGGCTGGCCTTGTAGGAAGGGAGTCTGTCCCTGAAATCCGCGTTCGGAGGTGATGGGAGTGTCGACGGTGGCTCCGGCCTGACCGGCAGCGGGCACTGCGCCCGCGAGCGCCGCGCACAGGACGATCAGCGCCCAAGCGGCGGGCCATCGGAGAAGGGGGCGAAAGACGTCGCCGCTCTTCCGCCGGGTTGAGGTTCTCGAGACTGGCTTCCGAGGCATGCACTGCAAAATATTCATCGTCGTTCTGTCTCCATCCAGTTCAACGGATCGGGTGGTTCCCGAGTGAGGCTCTCGAATGGAAACGCGTAAAATCTGACTACTTCCCCTCATTGCCCTGCCGCGATTCTGCGGATCGATCAGTAACAAAGCCCCGACCCGGCATCGCTGCCGAGTCGGGGCTGGTTCATTGTGGGCTTCCAGCCGAGACTGGAAGCCATCGGGAGCGGGAGCGGGGATCAGTAGGTGACCACCAGTCGCGGTCCGAAGAGGGTGTCGGAGCTGTACACCCGCTGGCCCGGGGCGTCGGTGCAGACCAGGCCGAGGGTGTAGACGCCGTTGCCGTTGACATAGGTCTTGACATCGACGGCGATGGTGCCGCCGGCGGAGTAGGTGCCCGCGAGGAAGCTGCCGCTGTTGGCCAGGGAGGCGTTGTTCCAGGTGAGGCTGAACTGGCTCCAGCTGTCGTCGGTCATGTGGTAGATGCGCAGATTGTTGAGGGTCGACAGCGGGCGCATCTCCAGGTTGGCGGAGAGGACCGGGCTACCGACACCGGTGACGTTGTACTTCATGTAGGTGTGCCGGGCCTGACCGGAGCCGGAAGCCCGGAAGTACAGGTAGTTGTCGGTGCCATAGTTGGCGTTGGGGGACGCCTCGCTGACGTACGCATCATCGGTGGGGTAGAAGATCTTCGCCGTCACCTTGCGGAAGGATCGGGTGGTGGTCGAGGGGTTGCCCCAGATGTCGGTGGAGACGAGCTGCAGGGTGTGGTACCCGGGGCTGAGCTGCTCGGTGTCGAGGTTACCCCGGAAGCCGACATAGGGGCAGTTGGGGTCGTTGAGGCTGGCGTAGGCGGCGCACACGTCGCCGCGGCCGACGCTGGTGTTGAGGTTGGTCAGGGTCACCGGGGCGCCGTCGACTTTGAAGCTGAGGGTGTCGACGCCGGAGGTGTCGGTGGCCCAGCCGGAGACGGAGATGGTCCCGTAGACGTGCTCGTTGTGGTTGGGGTCGTCGAACCAGCTCACCGGCCCGGTGGTCTCATAGCCGTTGAGGCGGATGCTGTAGGGCACCTTCGTGCCGCTGGTGTCGGTGACCTCGGCGGTGATCAGGTGCTCGGCGCCGGAGCTCAGGCTGGTGGTCAGGGGGGAGCCCTGGCCGAGGTAGCCGTCGCGGTCCGAATACCACTTCACGTAGGCGGCGCGGTTGCCGTCCTCCGGGTCGGTGGCGGTGGCCTGGAGCTGGAAGTTGGAGCCGACGGTGACCTGGGCGCCGTCCGCCGGACTGGTGATCACCAGGCTCGGCGGATTGGTGGGCCGGAGAGGGGTGATGGTGGCGTATTTGAACGCCCGCTTGTAGGCCACGCAGGCGTTGTGGGAGGGAGTCGTGGCCTGGCTCGAATGCTCGCCGGTGGCGCGCCCTTGGTAGGGCACGTCGGGGTTGGAGAAGCGGGGGATGCGGCGGCAGTTGGACGGTCCCATGAAGCAGGCCATCACCGTGGCGTCGTCCGGCCCGGACTGGACCATGTCGAAACCGTAGGCCCAGGGGTAGATGGCCTTCTGATTGCCAGTGGTGGGCAGGGTGTCGTCCTCATGACGCATGCCGAAGGTGTGGCCGAACTCGTGGGCGAAGGTGTAGTCGTCGTCGCCACAGTCGAGCTCCGCGACCATGAAGGCCTTGTCGTCGAAGTGGACGGTGGAGTCGTACATGGCCTCGTAGGTCGAGCCGCCGAAAGTGCGGATCTCCGGCAGGTTGGCGATGCCGCAGTTGTTGTTGGGATGGGGAGGCACCACGATGCTGATCAGGTCGGCGCCGTGGGCTTTGCGCAGGAGCTCCACCTCGGTGTCGGGGTTGGAATCATTGACCTGCCCGTTGAGCCAGTTGAGCACCGGTTGGGTGGCGTGGTTGGGGCCGTTGGTGGAGGGCCCGGGGGGCTGCTCGGCGGTGATGGGGCCGACGTAGGCCAAGCGGTAGACGATGTTGACGCCACTGGTGCTGAACAGCATGTTGGCCTCGGAGACCTTGGAGGTGGCGTAATTTTGCACCCCGGCGGCCTGGGATTGCAGGCTCAGGGGGTAGAGGACCATGACGTCGACGGTGTACAGAGCCTTGTTGGGGAGGCACTGGTAATCCGACTGCGGCACCATGGCGGCGGAGGTCGATTGGAGCCCGTCGGTGAGGGCGGAGAGACCGGTCTCGCCAGGGTGGATGCCGCAGCCGCTGCCGGAGGACTCGACCTTCGACATGCGGTGGACTCCGGCGTCGGGGACGATGCGGTACGAGCCTCCCTCGGTGGTATGCAGGTTGGCGATGAGGCGATCCTGGAAGTAGTGGAAGCTGACGGTGCCGCCGAGATACTCACCGGCGGTACTCTGCAATTCACCGAACCAGTGATACTCGTCGGCGCTCAGCCACTGCCAATAGGCGCGGTGGGCCAGCGCGGTGGTGCCGTCCGGCAAGGGCACGGAGACGGCATCGGGGTCGCTTTGAATCAGCCCCTGGTCGAGGGTCAACAGGAAGTCGACACGGGTTTCCTCATCGGTGGTGGAGACAACCTCTTCGGAGAGCACATCGAAGGCTGCCGGAGGGACGTCGGCGCTGGCGGCGGGAGCCACCAGGGCGACGCCGAGGGAACAGAGCAGGATCGAGCAGACGATCCACGAGCGGGTTGGAGCGAGCATTGGTCAGTCCTTTCTTCGCCTCAAAGAGCGAGATATAGCTATAGGCTTGAGTGCCTCATTAGTAATACGCGGGAAGTCAGCGGGATTCTCCTCACCGAAGAGCCAGTCGGTGCTCCACAGCCCGGCGGGGCAGTACCGGCAAGACCGCCGAGGACAGACGATTCCCCTGGAACCGCCGCGCGAGGACCTTCAACGAAACAAGCCCCGCCCCGGCAGCGGTGCCGAGGCGGGGCTCCTTGGATTCAGGCCTCCGGCCCAGGCCGGAGCGGTCGAGGCAAGAAAGGGATTAGTAGGTGATCACCAATCGCGGTCCGAAGAGGCTGTCGTCGCTGAAGACGCGCTGCCCCGCAGCGTCGGTGCAGACCAGCCCCAGAGTGTGGACGCCATTGCCACTGATGTAGGACTTGACGTCGATGGAGATGTCGGTTCCGGAGGAGAAGGTACCGGCGAGGAAGCTACCGCTGTTGACCAACGAGGCGTTGTTCCAGGTGATGGTGCCTTCGCTCCAGCTGTCGTCGGTCATGTTGTAGATGCGCAGGTTGTTGAGCGTTGACGCTTGCTGCAGCTCGAGCTGAGCGGAGAGCACCGGGCTGCCGACGCCGGTGACGTTGAACTTCAAGTAGGTGTGCAGGGCCTGGCCGGAGCCGGTCGCCCGGAAGTACAGGAAGTCGTTGGTGCCGTAGTTGTTGTTGGGGGCCGCTTCGCTGACATAAGCGTCGTCGGTGGGAGCAAAGATCTTCGCTGTGACCTTGCGGAAGGAACGGTTGTAGGTCGAGGTGTTGCCCCAGATGTCCGTGGAGATGAGCTGCAGGGTGTGATAGCCGGGGCTGAACTGCTCGGTGTCGAGGTTGCCCCGGAAGCCCACATACGGGCAGTTGGGGTCGTTGAGGCTGGCGTAGGCGGCGCACACGTCGCCGCGGCTGAGGCTGGTGTTGAGCCCCGTGAGGGACACCGGGTTGCCGTCGACCTTGAAGCTGATGGTGTCGACGCCGGAGGTGTCGGTGGCCCAGCCGGAGACAGTGATGGTGCCGTACACCTGCTCATTGTGGCTGGGGTCGTCGATCCAGCTCACCGGGCCGTTGGTCTCATAGCCGTGGAGGCGGATGCTGTAGGGCACCTTGGTGCCGCTGGTGTCGGTGACCTCGGCGGTGATCAGGTGCTCGGCACCGGAGCTCAGGCTGGTGGTCAAGGGTGAGCCTTGGCCGAGGTAGCCGTCGCGGTCCGAATACCACTTCACGTAGGCGGCACGGTTGCCGTCCTCCGGATCGGTGGCGGTGGCCTGCAGCTGGAAGTTGGAGCCGACGGTGACCTGGGCCCCGTCCGCCGGGCTGGTGATCACCAAGCTCGGCGGGTCGGTGGGCCGGAGGGGCGTGATGGTGGCGTATTTGTACGCTCGCTTGTAGGCGACGCAGGCGTTGTGGGAGGGCGTGCTGGTCTGGCTCGAATGCTCGCCGGTGGCGCGCCCGTTGTAGGGGAGGTCGGGGTTGGAGAGGCGGAGAATCCGGTTGCAGTTGGACGGTCCCTGGAAGCAGGCCAGAGCTGTCGCGTCGTCCGGCGCGGACGGGACCACCATGTCGAAGCCGTAGGCCCAGGGGTAGACCGCCTGACGACTGCCGGTGGTGGGCAGCCGGTCATCCTCGTGACGCATGCCGAAGGTGTGCCCGAATTCATGGGCGAACGTGAAGTCCCCGGAGGGACAGGTGAGCTCGATCACCATGAAGGCCTTGTCATTGAATGGGGTGGTGGAGGCGTACATCGCCTCGTAGGTGGAGCCGCCGGAGGTGCGCTTCTCGGGCAGGTTGGCGATACCGCAGTTGTTGTTGGAGTGGTTGGGTACCACGATGCTGATCAGGTCGGCGCCGTGGGCCTTGCGCAGAAGCTCCACCTCGGTGTCGGGATTGGAGGCGTTGACCTGGCCGTTGATCCAGTTGAGTACCGGTGCGGTGGCGTGGTTGGGACCGGAGAGGGAAGGCCCCGGGGGCTGCTCGGCGGTGATGGGGCCGACGTAGGCCAGCCGGTAGACGATGTTGACGCCGCTATTGCTGAACAGCATGTTGGCCTCGGCGACCTTGCTGACGGCGAGGTTCTGCACGGCAGTGGCCTGGGACTGGAGGGTCAGGGGATAAAGCACCATCACGTCGACGGTGTACAGGGCCTTGTTGGGGACGCAGACGGTATCGGACTGCTGGACCATCGCCGCCTCGGCGGACTGCAGCTCCTCGGTGAGAGCGGAAGGCCCGCTCTCGGCGGGATGGAGACCGCAGCCGCCGCCGGAGGACTCCACCCGCGACATGCGGTGGACACCGGCGTCGGGGACGATCTGGTAGGAGCCTCCCTCGGCGGTGTACAGGTCGCCGATGAGACGATCGTGAAAATAGTGGAAGCTGACCATGCCGCCGAGAAGCTCGCCAGCGGCGCTGTGCAATTCACCGAACCAGTGGTATTCGTCGGCGCTCACCCACTGCCAGTAGGCACGCTGGGCGAGGGCGGTGGTGCCGTCCGGCAGGGGTACGGAGACGGTGTCGGGATCGCTTTGAATCAGCCCCTGGTCGATGGTGAGCAAGAGATCGACTCGAGACTCTTCGTCGGTGATGGCGACGGATTCTTCCGACAGGATTTCGAAGACCGCGGGGGCAGCCTCGGCCAGCGCGGTGGGAGCCGCCAGGGTGACGGCGAAACAGCAAAAGAGGATCGAATAGACGATCCACGAGCGGGTGTGAGCGAGCATTCATCAGTCCTTTCTTCGCTCCGAGCAGCGAATGAGAGAGCAATCGGCTGTATTGCCTTGATAAGAAACGCGGGATTTCGGCGGAAATCTCCTCACGCAAGCAGAGCTTCGTGGTCGAAGTCCAGGCTCTACGGTGTTCGTAGCAGCCCCTTAGTACACCAATGGGAGAAAGCAAAGCTTAGGTAACGGTGTCTGTAGGAGAGGGCAATACGGCGTTCGGTCCGAATCAATGCTGATCCGGGGCCAACAACGAGATCTGTAGAGCATTTTGAGGACAACTCTTGCGGCTCTACAAGGTTGCTGATTTAATAAAAGGAGTTCCCGGACATGACATGGACGAGCACTGGCACTACGAACGAGATGGGGCTGTCCAGGGACCGGTGTCCCTAGATGGTCTTCGGAAAGTGGTTCTCGCCGGAGAGATCCATCGTCAGAACCTGGTTTGGCGCAAGGGGATGGAGGAATGGCAGGAGCTGGGGAGCGTCGAAGAGCTCCAGGGGCTGCTCGAGGATCTGCCGCCGCCGTTGCCGCCGGGAACGGGCGCTCGGGTTCTGGAGATCCCTGACGGACCACCGCCACCACCTCCGCCGCTGGCCGCTGTCCGAGCACCGGAGCCAGCCGAGCCCGCGAGAGCTTCCCAGGAGCCGGTGCCTCCGGCAGCCCCTCTGTCTTCGGGGCACAGAGATGACCGCGGGGCGGCTCACCAGCCTAGCTCGTCTCCAGAGCGGCCAGCACCAGCTGCGAAGCGCGGCCCCGGACGCGAAAGAGCTTCGAGGGTTTTCGACAAAGTGGTCGAAGGGGCGTCCGCGGGGGCTGCCGCGGTGGTGACGGAGAATCTCTTGGATAGGGAGGACCCGGCAGACCTAGCGGAAAGGTCCAGCCCGAAATCGTCCGACTCTTCTCGATCAGAAGAGTCGAAGGGCCGCAGTCCAGAAACCGTTTCATCGCCGGTAGCAGAGAATGGGGAGGGCCTCGCTCGGCGCTTCGGCAACGCTCTGGCCCGCTGGGTAGACAACTTCTTCGGCTCGGCGGCGAACGCGCTGGGGCAAGCCTTTGTGGACTGGGTCTTCAAGCATCCGAAATGGGTGGCGATCCTGTTCGCGGCCTTTCTTGGAGGTGGTGCAGTGGTCGTCGCGAAGGTGGTCGAGAGCTCCAACTCCGGTCCTGCCGGCCAAGTCCAGATCGACGCCAATCCTTGGGGCGAGGTGGATTGGATCCGTACCTCGGAAGGCTCGCGGGTCGATCTTCCATCGATGCGTACGACACCGCTGGTGATGAGCTTGCCGGTGGGCAATTACGAGGCCCAGGTCACCTATCCGCCGGGGCCGGAAGTGCGCCGCTGTAGCCTGCAGGTGGAGCAGGACCAGGTCGCGACCTGTTGGGTGGATCTGGCACCGGTGGATGCGAGTTCCTACCTCGAGAAGATCGGCTGGTGAGACAGTGAGAACTTCTCGATACCGTGGGTGGTTGATCTGCGGGCTGATCCTCCTAGGACAGCTGCTTTCCCCCGGCGTTGCCGTCGCGGCGGACTTTCTCGACTTCTACAAGACCGGCTTGGTGGCGCGGGACGACGGAGATTGGGAGATGGTGGAGGAGATGATGCGGCGGGCCATCGAGCTCAAGCCGGAAGAGAAGCGCAAGCTGCTCATCCGGCGCAGCAGCTACTTTCCGCATTTTTACTTCGGCTTGGCTCGCTATCGCCAAGGCGACTGTGCTGGAGCGCTGGAGGCCTGGGCCGAGTCGGAAAGCCAGGCCGCCATCGTCGGACAGCCGGAGTTTTTCGAGCTTTCCCAGATGCAGGAGGACTGCGAGGAGAACGGCACGCCGACCTTGATCACCGCCTCCGCCGAGTCGGCTCGACAGGAATCCCAGTCTCAGGAAGGGGCTGAGCCAGAAGCCCGATCCGGAGCTGAGTCCTCCAGCCCTGGGTCGACTTCTTCTTCAACCTCCCCGCAGGGCAACGAAGAGGAGTCTTCCCAGGAGAAGCCACGCAAGAAGCGCACCGCCAAGGAAAACGTGCGTACTGGGCAGCGGGTGGTAGAGAAGGGCAAAGACCCAGCGCGCAAGGGCCTTGAGGCAGTTGGACGCCTTGCGCCGGAAGGGTCCAAGTTGGGCCGCGCAGCGGATCGGGGGAAAGCGACGGTGGATCTTGCCGAGGCCGGTACCGACGTGGTGGATCTAGTGCTCTCTGCAGAGGAGCGGCTGCGGGCGGCTATCGATGCTTATTTCAGCGGCAAGCCCCGGCGCACCCTCGAGCTCCTAGGGGAAGCCGATCTCAGCGACCCTCGCGCAAGGACTCAGGTCTATCTTTTCCGAGCCGCTGCTAACTTTCGGTTGCATCGCATGGCGGGGAACGACAAGGAGCGCTTGGCGGCGGCGCGCAAGAACGCCAAGCTTTTTCGAGGCCAGGACTGGACCGACGATTTTCCCGCCGAGCTTTTCGATCCTCACTTCGTTCGGTTTGTGAAGGGTGGGAGCTAGAAGAGTCGGTGGGGCTCTCTCACGGAATCGCGGCTGAATGACCTCAGATATAAGAATTATCTTGCTTTATTTAGACTTGCCGTTGTAGCCTGAGCAAGTACCCACATTGCCAGTGAGTGAAAGAGCCTTCTTTCGCTATCCGAGCCAAAGGCAATTGCGGAACTCGCACCCGAGACGGGGCGGGCTCTGAATTGTGCCGGTGATCTATCGGTGACGATTCAGCGTTTCGACCTCGCCGAGGGAGTGCAGCCGCAGGCTTCGGCTTGAGGATCTTTGTATCCAATCAGCGCTGTCGCCCGGCTGCGGGGGATGGAGATGGCGGGCTGTGGTCCGTGAGCCTTGGCCCGGAGCTCAACCTTCATAGGAGGTGCGTCGATGGATACGCTACCGAAACTCAGTCAGAGCGATTTGCAGGCTCTCGGAGCCTTGCACAGAGCGGTGAACGGCCAGGGAACGGTAACCCTGAACCCTGCGAACGAGACCCATCGAGCGGGCATTGAAGCCAGCCTACGGGCGGCGGGGCGGGAGGCGGACCGCTACCCGGCGTTGCACGCCCAGCTCGACGGCAAGGCCGGTTCGGAAGGGGACGAGCATTCCCAGCTCATCGACTCCGGCAGCGACCGCGGTGGCCGCGCCACCGCTCAGGTTTGGCACCGGGGGGACGGCGCTCCGCTATTCATGGGCAGCTCCCTCTTCGCCCTGCATTCGGAGCAGGATGCGGTGGTCGCCCACGGCCACAACTCGAGCCTCAACGGCTTTCTCGCCACCTCCACCGACACCCACACGGCACAGCCCGCGCCGGAGAAATTCCGCCTGCTGCACGTGGCTCATTCTACCTATCCCGACGGTTCGACTCGCTTCACCGCCCTGGGCTCCGACGCCCTGGCGTCGCCCCAGCCGGCCACCCGCGCCGCGGCGGAGGACGATGACGACGACGCCGATGTCACCATCACCGAGCCGGTGATCACCGTCACGGGAAACACCGAGGTGGTCATCGCCCTGGGCCGCGATTCAGGTCATACCAACCCGGATGCGGACTACACCTACGTCGAGCCCAGCAACGTCGGTACGCCCTATCTGATCGTCCCCTTCGCGGGCCAGGCGGCGATGGCGTACGAGATTTCCGGGACCATGGGGGAGCCGGTCGAGGGAGCGGTGCTGACCACTCAGCTCTACTTCGTCAAGACCGACGGGACCACCCTCACCATCGATCTGAATTCGACCTACACCCCGGCGACGCGCCTCGCCGACGGCGTGGTGATCAATCCGGCGGATCAATATCTCCTCGAGTTCAGCTACCCCGCGGACGGCAACTCCTATACGAACACCTCGTCCTTGGTCTACGACCAGGAGTCCCTGACCAACGAGCAGATCTCGTATTTTTTCTATCAATTCCAGATTCCGGTGCAGAACGCTCCGGTCACCACCTACACCTTCGCCGTGTGCAGCGAGGGGACTCCGAACCAGCCCTCGGTGCAATGTGTGGAGATCAACAACCTGCAGTTCTGGTGGCATTGCCTGGCGGAGGGCACCCAGGTGCGGCTCGCCGACGGTGGTGAGGCGGGCATCGAGACGCTGGACAACACCCATCGGGTGCGCACTGCTCACGGCGGTGATCTGGCGGTGGAGGCGACTTCCATGGGACCTCACCAGGGTTCCGCCGGGGCACCGGGGTTGGGAGCGGTCTATCACCTGCGGACGTCCTGCGGCCGGGAGCTGGTGGCCACCGGTTCTCATCCCATCGCAACCCCCACCGGATTGATCGCCATCGCCGACCTCGAGGCCGGAGGCTCGGTGCTCACCGAGGACGGGGTCTCGGAAGTGAAGGCGGTGGAGGGTATCGACCACGAGGGGCAGTTCTTCAACCTCAAGCTGGGGGATCAGGCAGATCGCGCCCGCGCCGGCGGTGGCCTCATCGGCACCTACCTGGCCAACGGCATCGCCGTCGGCGACCACGCCGCGATGGCGGCTCAGAGCACGGCACGGCGGCGGGATCTGGACTTCATGTTGCCGCGGCTGCCGGAGGGGCAGCACCGGGACTACGTCAGCGCCGTCGAAGACGTCCGATATTGAACCTCCGCCGGGGGCAGGATCGAGGTTCTGCCCTCGGCGATTCGTGGGAAGCGAGACATCATGGCTGACAACGGCAAGCCGGTTTTCCAACAGGTTTATTACCTCAATCCTTTTGCCAGCCTGCCGCCGGGGTGGAATCAGACCGGGGTGGTGGTGGACGTGAATCCCCCCGCGGATCCCACTGATTTGGTGCTGGCGGGGCGGTTGCGTCTGGAGACGGCGCAGGTGCTGGTGACCCTCGGTGCGACGCCGACCCAGGTGCGCCTGTTGCCCGCGGCGCCGCTGTCCGCCACCGGCAGCTACGCGGTGGACGTGCAGTGGGTCGCCGAGGGCACCGACCCCAACAACATCAACTGGAGCAACACCGCCACCACCTCCACCTCGCCGGTGATCACCTCCTACCAGCACCTGGTTTCCGGACAGCTGGTCGCGGGGACCCTGCGGCTGGCCTTCGAGCCCGGCAGCGGTGGCATCGTGCCCACCGGGGCGAACCTCACCATTTTTGATTCTCAAGACCGCTCCGCCGGATTCCTGCGGGTCGAGGGCACCGACGGGGACGTTTCCTTCACTCCCGGGGCCAGCGCCCCTTACAGCCTGTATCTCCAGGGGGTCCTGCCCATCACCGGCTCCGGCACCGGGACCTTCGACGGCCCCTACACCATGGGCCCCGTGAGCGCGGTGATTCCCATTCCCACCGAGGCTCCTTCGGTGAGCGCCGCGAGCTACGACGGCGATGCGGTGCGGGTGAGCTGGCAGGCTCCGGCACCGGCGACCAACTCCGGCCCCACCTCCTATCGTCTGCTGGCCCAGAGCTCCGAGGGTGCGGCGGTGGAGGAGCCGGCGGCGGAGGGCGGCGCCTCGGCGGTGGTGGGGGAGGTGGGCTCCGACACCTGGTCGGTTTCCGGACGCACCGTGCAGGGGCAAATCGTCGGCCTGCCCGGGACGGCGGTGGATCTGCTCAGCGAAGCGCCGGTGGTGACCGGTGTGCTGACGGAAGCGAGCCAGGTCACCGCCAGCGTCACCGTGCCCTCGGGCTCGGCGGTGAAGGCGTGGATCCGCGCCGGTGAGGCGGTGGTGGCGGGACCGGAGGACGAGAGCTCTGGCGCCGTCACCTTCGACTACGCGGCCGGTGGCTCCAGCGGGCTGACCGTGGTGGCCCAAGCCAGCGCCGCCGGACCGCCCAGCCTCACCGGACCCTTCAGCGCGCCGGTGCCGATCCTCGGCCGGGCGCCGCTGCTGCGCTCGGTGGTGATCGAGACCGACTCTTCCGACAGCACCAAATGGAGCCTTTCGGCGGTCTGGGATCCGGCGGAGGATCCGCAGGTGACCGGGTATGAGCTGGCGCTGATGCAGGGGACCACGACGGTCACCAGCACCACCAGCGGCAACACCCTGTCGGTGACCAAGAGCAGCCTCACCAACGATTCCTACTCGGTGACCGTCATGGCCCTGGGGGCCGGGGGCTCGAAGTCCCCCGCCGCCGAGCAGCCGGTGCTCTTCACCGGGCCGCTGCTGGCGAGCACCACCGTCCCCGGCGGTGTGGGGGAGGACGGGGCGTTGCAGGCGACCTGGGCCGCTCCAACGGAAACCGGGGCGGTGGAGGATCCGAGCTACGTGGTGGTGATCTACCGTGACGAGGACGGCAGCGAGCAGGAGGTCTACCGCAGCTCTGCCACCCCCGCCCTCACCGCCAGCCTGCCGCTGGCGGCGCTGCCGCTGAATGGCGAAGACAGCTACACCGTTGGCCTGCTGGTGACCAGCAGCGCCCTCATCTTCGACGCCGGCTCCGACGGCACCGCCCAGACCCGCGCGCCGATCCTCTTGGGCAGCGTCACCGGCTTCTACTCCGCCACGGCGGTGGCCGGCACCGTGACCCTCCATTGGTCCGCCCTCACCGGTGCCGGCGGGTACCTGGTGCAGGTAGACGACGAGCCGCCGGTGAGCTCCGCGAACGACTCCTACGCTCTGCCGACGGCCCCGGCGGCCAACCAGGCGGTGACGGTGCGCATCGCCGCCACCGCCACCAGCGACGGGGTCACCGCCACCGGACCCTGGGCCGGGCCGTGGCCGGTGCTGACGACCCAGACCGTCCTCACCCAGGTGTCCTATGACGGCACGTATCTCACCGTCTCCTGGCAGCCGGTGGCGGGGGCCACGGGGTATCAGGTGACGGTGCTCGACGGCGGCGCTGCCGTCTCGGGGGCCACGGCCACCGCCGGGGCCACGGATTCGACGGTGATCTTCGATCCGGGGCTGACGGACACCTCCAAGACCTACACCGTAGCGGTGCAGGTGCTGCAGGGGGCGAGCGAGACCCAGAGCAGCGGACCGCTGTCGCGGGCGTCGGACGTCTTCACCGCCGGCTGGTTCCCGTCGCGGGTGGCGGCGAGCACCGCCGCGCCCTACGTCTTCCCGGCTCAGACCCTGGCCCAGGCCACCGCAGCGACCTTGGGCACCAGCGGCTCGGACATCGATGTCTATCTCGGAGACCTGGGCGCTGGGACCACCCTCCAGGGGCTCCCCATCAGCAGCTCCAACAGCTCCTTCACCCTCGCCGCCAGCGGCAACAGCACCCGTCCCTACCAGCTGACCATCGCCGGCAGCGGCGCCGCCTGGACCTTCGACACCAGTCCCATCCGCAGCGATCTGGCGCAGGAGGTGGTGTCCTTCCTGCAATCGGTGGAGAACGCCGGGGCGGTGCCCTGGGGCATCGCGCAGCTCCAGCTGACCCTCGCCCGGGCCATGCCTCAGACCTTCCAGGAGTTGCTCTACTACAGCTACGGGCTGAGCTTCCCCGGCGGCTCGGTGGAATACGGCTCGGTGGACCTGCGCCCGGGGATGGTGCTGCGGGTGGCGAGCAGCGACTACCTCAACGTCGGCGGTACCAACACCACCACCTGGCTCGCCGGCTACACCGGCACCACGGTGACCGATTACGAGGTGGGCTCCTACCAGAGCGCCAGCGGCTGGATGGTGGGCATGGACGCCTTCATCGCCCAGCTGGTGGCCAACGGAGCGCTGAGCGTCAACCCGCCGCCGTCGGATGCCAGCGCCGGTGAGGAGGGCGGCCTGGCGGAGGGAGCGGACCTCTTCTATCCCAGCTTCCAGCAGCCGTTCTATCGCCTGTTCATCCCCACCACCTTGCTTTCGGCGAGCCAGACTGGCAGCACCAACACCGCGGCCAATTTCACCCTCGCCGCGGCGGACAATTACACCGCCCTGACCACCACGGTCAACGTGCCCTCCGACAGCACCACGGTGGCCTACTTCCGCGGCCGCTCGGTGCTCAAGGTGTTGATCCGGGTGCTCCTCGACGGCCAGCAGCTGCTGGTGCCGGTGGGGACCACCGTGGGCAACCTCCTGGATCGCCTGGCTCAGCAGCCGACGGTGGCGGCGGGGACTCTCACCGGCTTGCGGCTGACCCGCAGCCTGGGACCGGTGGCCTTCTCCGCGAATCAGGCGCTGGCCGCCGGTGCCCGCTGGCCGGTGGACCTCGCCTGGGACGGTTTGCAGGTCTACGGGGCTTCCTGGGATGCCCTTTCCCTGCCTTTGCTGCACGGTGATGTGCTGACCCTGGGGAGCTAGGAAGAGCATGCCCGACGCCCCGACCTTCTCCCAGGTCGCCCCCCGGTTATACCTCGCCAGCAGCACCGGCGACGCCGGTCTGAGCGCCTATTGGGCGGGGTATTTCGCCAGCGACGACGCCGGCTTCGGCACCACGGCGACCTGGGATCAGGTGTGGCAGGACGCCGGGGGGGTGCTGCTCTTCCTCGGCGCCGATCTGAGCGACGCTGGGACCTTCGCCGACGCCTTCGGGGCGCTGCTGCCCAAGCTCTCTCCCACCGGCCTGCTGCGGGTGGCATGGATCCCGAACCCCGAGGATCCGTCCAGCCTTTGGCAGGTGCAGCGGCTGGATGCCGAAGCCACCGGCAGCGGCGGCTCCATCGCCTGGACGGTGGCGCGACAGGGACTCTTCCTCCTCGGCGGCTACGCCCTGCGGGTGACGCCGGGGGTGGCGCTCACCCAGGCGGATCCCGACTCCTTGGGCTATGGCCTGGCGGTGCCGGCGTCGGCCTTCCTCTTCGCCGCGCCGGGGGGCGGATTCACCGCCTCCGGGAGCAGCGCCTGGATTCCCATGGCGGACACCGGGGTGGGGTGCTGGCAGGCCCAGCTACCGGTGGCCGCCAGCCTGTCTCCCGACGGTTTGGCTCAGCTGGGGGTGCTGCTGCGCTATGCCACCCCGGTGCCCCAGGACGAGGTGGCGCCGGGGCTGGCACAGGCGGTGGACGGCAGCGTCGAGTCCTTGGACATGCCCATTCTCGGCCAGGGGGACGTGGCGCTGACCCTGGCCTTGCGCTTCGATCCGCTCAACCCCTTGGTGCCGGACCGCAGCCAGCTGGGATTCTTCGGTTCCGGGTTCCCGGTGCCGCCGGCCCTGACCTCAACCCTGCGCACCACCCTCGGCTACACCACCACGCTGACGCCCCTCGACGCCGCCGCGCCCCTCGGGCCGGGGCGGCTGGCCTTCGGCCGCACTCCTCTGGCCACCGTCGGCAGCGGTGAGCCGGGCTTCGACTATTACCTCACCCCGGACGGTGCCTACACCCTCCAGGCCGCCTCCGGGGGAGGTAGCGACGAGTTGATGCTGGGGCTCTCGGGGCTGGAGTCGGCGATCCTGCCCTCCGGCGGCTCGTGCATCGCCTTCTTCGCCGCCGGCCAGCCCGCCTTCGTCCCGGAGATTCCCGAGGCCGGGGCGCCGACGGTGGCCGAAGCCCTCAGCGGCCTCGGCACCACCGCCTGGATGACCTTGGTGCCGGCCAGCGCCGGCGGCAGCGGGCTGACCTATTTGGCGCAGCCGCGGCAGGCGCCGCTCTTCCACGGCGGGGACACCCTCGGTGGCTCCTTCCTCGAATACCTGGAGCTGCCCGCTGCCGTGCTTCCGGCCTGGCAGAGTGGCGGCGACGTGCCGGCGACGCTGCCGGTGGGAGCGTTCACCGGCCTCCAGGATGTCGCCGCCTCGCTGGCGCAGCGGCTCGAAGCGTCGGTGCTGGCGCCGGTGCGCCGGAGCGTCCTGGGCTTGCCGGCGGCGGGAGCCGAAGAAGACGTGGACCCGAGCCGGCTGGCGGTGACCCCCAACGGGCTGGTGGTGGAGGTGGCCTCCGGCGACACGGCTCTTTCCGGAGTGGTCCTGGCCAATATGCCCGGCTCCGCCTATCCCCAGGTGGAGTTGACGGAGGTGGGACCGTCGCTGCAGGCGGCGCTGCAGTCGAATCAGCTCTTCTTCGTGGTCTCCGACGTCGAGACCTTCATGGGGTCGAGCTCCGTGGCCTACCAGTTGACGGAGGCGGAGATGCCGGTGCTCCAAGCCCTGGGAGTGCCGACCTCGGTGGTGGAAGATCTGAACACCCTCCTGGCGGGCCTCGATCCGCCCTATCCGGTCTTCGACACGGAGGCGGCCTTCGACGCCGCGATCAGCGCCACGGTGGGGGATTACTTGCCTCAATGTCAGGAGGTGGGGGGCTTGCTGAAGGCGGATCTCGAAGGTTGGACCTTCCAACTTTCGCCGCGCTCCTGGCGCAGCGACGACCTCACCCCGACCTTGATGATCTTCAAATTCTGCAACCGCTCGCTGGTGGAGCTGGCGGCGGATACCGCCAGCTGGGGCTGGCCGGAAGCGGCGGAGACGGGGACGGCGGGGCTGGAGCCCACCCAGGCGGTGCTCCAGGGCGTTCTCGAGCAGGCAGCGGCGGCGGAGCCGGGAACGCCCCTGCGCCAGTTCTACGACCAGATTGCGGCTCGGCCGGCGTGGAACGGCGTGCTTTTCTTGAACGCCCCGGTCTCCATCTCCGAGCTGCCGGACGATCTGCAATTCATGGTGGCGGGCATCGATACGGAGCAGTTCTATGCCCACCACGTGGGGTTCTCCCTCACCCCCTTCAGCGTCGAGGGCGGCGCCCCCGCCCTCGGTCAGACCGCCGCCTTCGGGCTCATCTCTTACGTCGACGACGTCGATCTCTACACCAATTTAACGGTGCCCTTCGCCTTCAAGACCAAGGAGCTCACCGCCACCTTCGCCAACGCCCATCTCACCGGTTTCGCCGGCCAGGTGGAGCTGCTCACCAACCAGCTCTTCGGCGCCGAGCTGACCAAGCAGCCAACCGAGCACGGCAACAATCTGATCCTCGACGGCTCCTACCAGCGGGTGGGGGGCATCGCCACCTACAGCTTCGTGCTCAGCGGCTCCAATCTCTACGGGTCTCCGGACAGCGCCCTGGAGAGCATCGAGGTCCTGGGGGTGCAGCTCAACACCCGCCGGTCGCTGACCGTAGAAGGCCGGCTGTTCACCGACTTCTCCCTGCAGGGGAATCTACGTTTCTTCCAATTCCAGCCCTTCGATCCCTTCACCTACGGCGTGGCGGCGACGGCGGAGGGGGAGCCGCCGCTGGACGGCTATCTGCGCTTCGCGGGGCTGGTGGTGACGATGCAATTCGATCTCGCCACTCCCGACGAGCAGAGCTTCACGGTGGCCGAGGGGCAGATGAGCTTCGATCTCGCCAACAGCTCGCCACGCCCCCACGGGCTGGCGGCGGCCTTTCCCCTGACCCTCTCGGGGCTGGTGGCCCAGGGCGAGGAGGGAGGCAGCTCGCCGGAGGGCAGCTCCCCGGAAGACCTTGGCTTCGCCTCGGTCTCCGTCCCCCTCGAACAGACGCCCATGACGCCGCCTTGGTACGGCCTGAATTTCACCCTCGATCTGGGCACCCTGGGAGCGCTGGCGGGGAGCGTCGGGCTGACGGTGAATCTGCTGACGGCGTGGAAGCCGGGCACGCCGGAGCAGCCCCAGCCGCTCTACGTCGGCCTGGAATTGCCCAACGCCAAGTCCCTGGGCATCGACTGGCCGCTCCAGGGCATCCTCAGCCTGGGCTTTCGCAGCTTCGAGTTCGAGACCTACGAGGACTCCAACCATGAGGTCGCCTATCTCTTGTTGCTCCGTCAATTCGCCCTGCGCATCCTCGGCCTGAGCTTTCCGCCGGGCAACACCGACGTGCTGCTCTTCGGCAACCCGGACCAAAGCTCCACCGAGCGCCTCGGCTGGTACGCCTGCTATGCCCAGGACGAGGAGGTGGGGAGCGGTGGAGATCCGTCGGCGGGGGAGCTGGTGGCGGGCTCGGGCCGGCGCCTCCCCCCGACGCAGCCGCGGGCCCGGAAGCGGCCGTCGGCGCAGGTGCGCATCGACCGCCGGCTACGCTCCGGCCGGCGGCTGCCCAATCACGACTTCGATCCCGACCCCAGCCGCGGCCCCAGTCAACCGGGAGGAGAGTGATCATGGCCACCAAGGCGCTCCGCTTCACGGTGCTCGACGTCGGTCAGGGGACGGGCAATTTCATCGAGCTGTTCAGCACCAAGACTCCGGGACCGACCACCGCACCGACCAAGACCTTCCTCATCGACCTCGGCTCCGAGAAACAAAAGAACGAAGCCGGAGGCCCTTCGGCGGCTTTTGTCGTCACCCAGCTCGACCGGATGACCAACCCCGAGCTCGACTGCGTGATCCTCTCCCACAGCGATTCGGATCACATCAACCTGCTCGAGCGGGTCCTTGCCGCCTTCGATCCCCCGGGCACGATCAACCCCACCAAGAGGATTCTGACGGTACAACGCAGCTACTACGGTGGGGACTACAAGCTGTATTCGAAGAGCGGTAAGAATGTGCTGGTCGAGCTGGCAAAGTACACCCTCAACGGCATCGGCACGTTTCCCACCAACAAGTCCAGCTTCGGTGTGAGCAGCCCAGCGCCCTTCCGCACCATCGACGGTGTCGATCTGTATTTGATGGTAGGCAATGCTCCGCGTTCCGCCGCGGCCGCCGCGAAGAAATCGTCCAGCGTCGACTCCTTCGCCATCAACACGAAATCCCTGGTGGTAGTGGTGTCCTGGGGGATTCAATACATCGCTACCGGCGATGCCACCGGAGTGACTCTGGCGGCGTGCAATAAGTTCATCACCCCGACCATCAAGAGCACTTTTCTACCGCAGGTATTGATGGTCACCATGCCCCATCACGGTAGCGAGACCACGACCTTCAATTTTACCGGTTCCGGCGGCGGCCGAGACGACGCGGACGCGGTCCGCAACGTCGAGACCTTCGCCGCCAACATTGCGCCGCAAACCATCACCGCCAGCGCCGAGCGCAAGCGGACGTTCAAGCACCCTTCCGCGTTCCTGTTGCAGTTCTTCTGGCCCTTCATCAGATCCGGCGATTACACCGACCCGACCTTGTCCAATGGCCGGCATTATTACGTCGCTTATTTCAACACCGACGACGGCTACACCTATCAGAGCGCCACGGGCCCCAAGCCGTTTCCACCGTCCAACTGGTGGTACACGATGCAGACGGCGAATGACCTGTTTACCAACCTCTATTTCGATCCGGACATGGTGCCGGACAAGACGAACCACTACACGGCGTTGCTGCCTCCGAACCCGGGGCAGGGAGTCCAGACCCCGTCTGCGACGCCCTATCCGCCCCTCGGGGTGGCCTGGTACTACCTGTCGCCGGAGGGTGACAGCACCACCATCGGTCAGATCACCAACCGGCCCTCTTTGCTCGCTTTGGAGCAGGAGCTGCTGACCGAGGCGCGGGCGAAGCGGGGCCGGGCGGAGGCGACGGGGGCCAGCACGGGGACACGGACCGAGGCACCGGGAGGGCCCGCGGGAGGACTGCGGCGCTGGCCCCGGCAAGTGGTGGCGCTGGGCTCGCCCGAGGGTGTCCGGCGAGGGCGGCGGGGCGGAGGGGCCGTGGCCGGGCCGAAGGTCGCCGGGAGAAAGCCCGGTGGCGGGCCCCTGGCGGGATTGAAGGTGCTGCCATGAGGCGAAGTGCCGACAGTCTCCGGCTCAGCAAACGGTGCTCGACAGGGAGCGCGCCGTGTCGGTAGAAGCCATCTACGACGCCCTCGCCAGCTACCTCCAGCCCGACGGCGAGGGCGGAGAGCAGATCGACCTGGTGGCCGCCAGCGCCGACCCGGCCCTCGACGGCTTGGGGGCGACCCTCACCGTCTTCGGCATCAGCGGCAGCTTCGTGCTCACCGAGGCCGTGCTCTCCCAGCCCACCGGAGACTCGGTGCGGCTCACCGGGCAGGGGAGCTACGGCGCCCCCGATGCCGCCACCACCCAGGCGGTGACCGGCACCCTCGACGGGTCAGCGCCGGGCGGCAGCAACTTCTTCGCCTTGGCGCTGGCGATGCAGCCGACGGATTGGACCTTCTCGTCCTTCTTTCCCACCTTGCCGCAGTGCCAGAGCTACGACGAAGACTCCCAGACCGTCACTTGGGTAGATTCCTTCCTCATCGGTCTGCCCCTCGCCCAGCCGGTCTTCTCCGGCACCTCCGAGGTCGATGCTCCGCTGCAGCTGAGCGGGGATCTGTCGCCGGATGGGGCCCTGGCGGCCTACGCGGCCCTCTTCCCCTCCTGGCCGCTCCACCTTTCGGGCACGGTGGTCCTGGGGGCCACGACCGCTGACCCGCCGGTGCTCGATCTGCGGGCCGTCTCGGCCACCGCCACCATCGCGTTCGGCGACACCCAGGTGCAGCAGGTGGGTTTGCGCTTGTGGACGCAGACCGATCTCGACGAGCTGGAGAGCCCGCAGCCGGCGGTGTCGTATTTGGATCTCATCGGCAGCCTCTATTTCGGCTCCTCACCCTCGCCCCTGACCCTGTCGGTACCGCTGCTGGCGACGAGCCAGACCTGGAGGCTGCTGGTGCAGGCGGAGCCGGGAGAGTACCGGGTGGGAGATCAAATCGCCGCCGTGGCGGCCATTCTGGGCCTGCCGGTGAGCGGACTGGTGGCGCCGCCGGGCCTCGATGTCTTCAATGACTTCTACCTGGTGGAGGTGGAATTCGCCATTCCGCCCCTGACCTCCCTCGGCGGCCCTGCGCCCACCGCCTCCCACATCGCCGTGACCCTGGCGTCGGATCGGGTGTGGGCACCGCCCATCCCCTTCGTGCGGGTGCGGGACGTGGGGATGCGCTGGCTGGTGGGCTATCTCGCCGACTCCGACGGCGGCACTCCCTACACCTCCGGCGCGGTGTGGGGGGGCGTCACCATCGGTCCGGACATGCCCCCCACCGGCGGGCCGGTGCTGCAGCCGCCGGATCCGCCGCCCCAGGATCCCAGCTCTTCCTTCACCGTCGAGATCACCGCCTATGTTCCGGAGTTCGTGGTGTTGGGCAATCTCAAGCAGGACGACACCATCCCCATCGGCGACGCCTTCCGTCATTTCTTCGGCGACCCCGGGCCGCCGACCCCCAACGGCATGGCGGTGACTTCCTTCCAATTCGAGGCGGGGCCCCTGACCCGCACCTTCAACGCCTCCGCCACCATCACCACCGATTGGACGCTGCAGCTCACCGACACCGTGGCCATCACCATGATCGGACTGTCCTTCGAGATCGACGTCTCCCAGTCTTCGGTCTACGGCGGCATCATGGGCACCATCCTCCTGGTCGGCGGCTCCCACGATCCGGAGGCGGTACCGGAGTTTTATATCGGCGCCGAGTACAGGAGCAGCGGCTCCAGCAGCGGGTGGATCTTCAACGCCCAGCTGGCGGGGCAGAACCCGGTGAGCCTCGACGCCCTGGTGATCAACCTGCTGGGCATCGACCCGGCCCCCGCCGGCCTGCCGAGCCTCGACATCGTCGCCATGGGCTGGCGCTACGAGACCGAGAGCCTGGCCTATTGGGCCGCCGGCACCATCGCCGCCCGCTGGGTGGTGGAGGTCTTCGGCAGCACCCTCAATCTCTCCGCCACCGCCAGCGCCGAGATCAGCCGGCCCGACGGCAGCACCGATCCTTCCGGCACCCTCAGCGGCAGCTTCTCGGTCAACCGCCTGTCGCTGACGGTACAGCGGGACATCGGCGTCACCGAGCCCACCTATCTTTTCCAGGTGCAGTTCGGCGACCTGTGGCTGCGCGGGGTGACCTCCTGGACCGGCGACAGCGGCAACCGCCATCAGGTGATCACGGTCCAGCTCGGCGGCGTCACCCTGGGGCAGGTGCTGGAGTATCTGGTCAACCTCGCCGCCCCGACCCTGGGCTTCCAGCTCGATCCGCCCTGGGACGTGCTCAACCAGGTGGAGCTGTCGCGCTTCGAGCTGCTGGTGGACCCCACCGACAACGTGGTGCAGCTGACCTATCGCGTGGACATGGACATCGTGGTCATGCGCATCGACCGCATCGGCGTGCGCTACGCCCTGGACGACGGCGTGGGCTCGGTGAATCTGGTGCTCGAAGGCAATTTCCTGGGCACCGACTACACCGGCGACGACGCTCTGGAGTGGGACGTGGTGCGGGATCCGCCGCCGGCGGTGCCGGGGCAGAACGAGACTCTCATCGACCTGCGCTACATCGGCGTCGGCCAGCGGGTGACCTTCTCCGACACCAGCGATCTCAATACGGTGCGGGAGACCCTCGACCGCCTGCGGCAGGAGATGCGGCCGCCGCGGTCGACGGGCGAGAATCCCCTGGACAACTCGGCGCTGGTGTTCAGCCCCGACAGCGAGTGGCTCCTGGGCCTCGACATCGGGCTGATGGAGACGGTGGACCTGGGCATCGTGTTCAACGATCCGGTGCTCTACGGGCTCTACATCCAGCTCGGCGGCGAGAAGGCCGGTGGGCTCGCCGGTCTGTACTTCGAGATCCTGTACAAGAAGATCACCGACACCGTCGGCATGTTCCGCATCGAGCTGCGGCTGCCGGAGGTGTTCCGCCACATCGAGATGGGGGAGGTGTCCATCACCCTCGGCGTCATCGTGGTGGAGATCTACACCAACGGCAACTTCCTGGTGGACTTCGGCTTCCCCTACGAGCGCAACTTCGACCGCTCGTTCTCGGTGGAGGTCTTCCCCTTCCTGGGCCGCGGTGGCATCTATTTCGGAGTCCTCGACGGCGACACCTCCCGCCGGGTGCCGAAGATCACCAACGGCAATTTCGCGCCGGTCCTCGAGCTCGGCGTCGGGCTGGCGGTGGGGGTGGGCAAGGACATCAGCGTCGGGCCCCTCTCCGGCGGGATCTACGTGCAGGTGGAAGTGCTCTTCCAGGGCGTTCTGGCGTGGTTCAATCCCACCAGCAGCGGCGCCGAATCGGCCCAGTATTACCAGGTCCAGGGCGTCGCCGCGATCCACGGCAAGCTCTACGGGTCGGTGGACTTCAAGGTCATCAAGGTATCGGTGAACCTGGAGGCCTACGCCGAGGCCAGCGTCGTGCTGGAGTCGTATCAGCCAACGGTCTTCCGGCTGGCGGTGGGAGTGACGGTGGAGGCCAAGGTCAAGGTGCTCTTCGTCACCGTCCACTTCAGCTTCGACGTCGATCTCGACACCAGCTTCACCGTCGGCAGCGCCGCCGCCACGCCCTGGATCGTGGACGCAGGGGCTGCCGGCGGGGCGGAGTCGTTCGGCTCCCTGCGCCTTAGTTACGGCAGTCAGGTGCGACAGCTGCGTCAGCCCCAGCTCACCCGCCGGGCTCTGCGCCAGCAACATTTGCGCTTGCTCCAGCGCCACCGCACGGCCCTCGCCGCCGGCGCGGCGGCGGAGGAGGAGGTAGTGGTGCTCAATTGGGATCCTACCCAGCAGGTGCTCTCCCAGCCGTCGGAGCCGGTGCCCATGACCTTGCTGCCGGCGTTCAGCGCCGCCGACATTCCCCTCGCCTGGAACGGCACGGCGCCGGCCAACGACGATCCTTCCTATCAGGTGGCGATGCTCCTCTTCGCCGACAACGGCATCGATCCCGCCGCGGCGACGGTGGCCGAGACCTTGGAGCGCAGCGCCGACCACAGCGCCCACGCCGACGATCCGGCGGAGCTGCCGGCGACGACCGTGGTGGAGGCCTTCTTGCGCTGGGCGATCTTCGCGGTGACCAACCCGGTGGGTTCTACCGGCTCGGCCCCCACCACCGTCACCGCCGGCCAGATGGATGTCTTGTTGGCGGAGATGAACGATACGGAAACGGTGGACGGCGGCTTCGCCATCGCCAATCTGGAGACCTTCTTCGGCACCAATATGCTGCTCCAGATCTCCGGCGATCCCGGCGGGGATCCCACCGGCTACGGCGGGTTGGCGGTGGCGGTGCCGCCGGCGCTGACCCTCAACTGGCAGGGCGATGGCAGCGGTACCGTCGATTTCGCCACCCAAACCCCGGTGGGAGCGCTCTACGAGCAGGGCGCCGCGGCCTACATGGCCTCGTTCTCGACCTATGTCTCTGACGGGGACGGCGGCGAGGGCGGCGACGGTGATGCCAATGGGGCCGGCACCGACGATCCGGCGGACTACGAGTCCTTCGCCACCTTCATCTTCCGCGATTGGTGCTTGATGATCACCAAGGCCGGCGTCCAGGCCGCCGACGACGAGATGCAGTCGTGGGCCCTGGAGACCAGCGCCGCCAGCGACCTCGCCGCCCTCGCCGGGGACTTTCCTCAGGTGTCGGTGGAGTACCGCGTGCGCGCCGGTGACACCGTGGCCCACGTCGCCCAGGTGTTGGGGGTGACGACGGCGGAGATCAGCTACCTGAACCCCCACCTGCAAAGCCAGCTGGACGCCGCCGACGCCGGCGCCGAGGTCTCGGTGGTGTTGGGAGTGGCGCCGGAAATCCTGGCGTTGGACAATCCCCAGCTCGCCCTCACCGCCGGCACCTACGATCTCGGCGATCTGGAGTATCAGATCCGCAGCGGTGACACCTTCGACTCCATCGCCCAGCGCTTCGACTTCGCCAGTGCTTCGGCGCTCTTTTCCAACACGCTGCTGGCGGAGGACCGGCAGGTGCTGGCCGCCGACGCGAGCTTCCCGACCCAGCAGGCCACCTGGACGCTGCAGACCGGCTTCGACGTGCTGCTGTCGGCGGCGGCCTTCTTCGTTCGATTCACCACTCCCGCCGACATCCCCGACGGGAATTGGTATGCCCAGACGGTCTTCGATTGGAACCAGAGCCAGCTGGCGGACGTGTCCATCGACGGGCAGCTGCCGCCGGATCTGGCGCTGCAGGCGCCCTCGGCCCTGGGCAGCACGGATCAGAGCGCCGCCATCACCTACACGACGGTGCCCGGCGACACGGTGCAGCGCATCGGCGCCGCCCTCTCCCTGGACCAGAATTACGGCACCGTGAGCAGCGGGCCGGTACCCGGCTGGCCGGAGTTTCGGGACGGTGTCCAGGCCTCCGGCAGCAGTGCGGTGAGCCTGCCGGCGTCCACCATGACCGTGCAGCTGGGGGAGACCCCCGACGCTCTGGCCCAGCGCACCATCCTCTTCGGGGCCACCAGCGCCGGCGGCGATCCGGATATCGACGGGCTGCTGGACTGGATCGGCGACCAGCCCATCCTCGACTCCCTGGGGGTGGTGGAGCTGCCGAGCTATTCGGTGGACACTTCCCTCCACACCACCTTCGCCGCCATCGCGGATGCCTTCGGCCTCGACGTCGGGAGCGTCGGCGGCCGGTTGGCCAACGCTCAGAATTTGATTCCCGACGGCTCCGCCCTGGTGGTGACCCGGCTGCCGGTACAGGACATCGATACGCTGGTGCAGCGGGTGCTGGCGGGGCCGCTGCTCTCCCAGGTCTCGGGCATGTCGTCGCGCTTCCTCCTCGCCGGGCTGCAGCTGCCGGCGCCGGAGGACGACGGCAGCGGTCACACCGCCGCCACCGGGCCTCTGACCTCGATCCTCGATCTCTCCGGCCAGCAGTTCCCGGGGCCCAAGCCGCCGGAGGGCGGCGAGGGAGGGGGAGACACGGCGCTGACCATGAGCCTGCGGGTGAACGAGGGAACCTCGTGGATCCAGCTGATGGATTCCCAGGCGGTGGAGGACCTGGAGCTGCTGCTGGACCAGCGTCCCGAGATCCGCCAGCTCAACCGCCGCCTGGCGGCGGGGGGCCCGGCGGGGGGAACAGCGCCGGCGGCTCAGGGGATGATCGTCCTCGTCGGCGAGGCGGAGAGCCTAGAGTACTCCTACACCAACGCCCAGCTGGCGGCGCTCTATCCCACGCCGAGCCTGGGCCTGGACCCCACCCAAGGCCCGGCGTCCCTACCTTTGGCCACCGAGGTGCCGCGGACCTACGGCCTCGATCAGCGCGCCGAGGTCCAGACCCCCGTCCCCCTGGCCATTCCGCAGCAGGGCACCGCCTCCCTGGCGGGCAATCCCAGCCTGTGGCCGTTCTCCGTCGATCTCGAAGCCCGGGCGCGGGAGGCGACCTCGACGCCGTGGGAGATCGTGCGGACGGAGGATCCGGGCAGCGCCGGCGGTGCGGAGGACGCCGTGCTCCTCGACGCCACCTTCGCCACGGTGATCGAGCTCGTGGTGCAGAAGCTGGAAGCCCTGGGCGGGGTCTATGAGCTGGTGGGCTCGACCACCACCACTTCCCAGACGCTGCTGGCCTTGTGGCAATACCTGGCCGAGGACGGCCACGAGGGAGCCCAGGCCTCCGTGCTGGTCGCTCCGTCGCCGGACGCCGGCAACACCTCCGGCTGGACGGTCCTCGACACCGACGCCGCCGCTACCTATCTGCTCAAGACCAATCTCTCCACCGAGACGGTGCCCGGGCTGCCGGAGGAGAGCGCCCAGAGGCTGACCCAGCGGGCGGTGGAGGACACCCAGACCACCTGGACCGCCACCCTGGGGGACCTCGCCGCCTTCCTGACCCTGCTCTGGGAGGGCACGGTGGTAGGGGGCAAGGGGTACTTCCTAGGCTTCGCCACCACCGCCGGTGAGGCCTTGCCGGCGAGCCTCTTCGACGACCGCGGGCGGGCCTCGGTGCGGCTGCTGGTGATCCCGGCGGCGCAACAGAGCGTGGCACCCCAGGGCCGGCCCCTGCTGCCGTTCAACAATTGCGCCCTGGTCGACAGCGGCCTCGATCCGGCGGTGCAGTCGCTCTTTGTCGAGACCGCCGACGACAGCGAGCTGATGGCCGCTGCCACCGTGCCGCCGGGCAATGTGGGACTCACTCTCACCCTGCCCAAGCCCCCGGCCACGAGCGGTGAGCAGGCCGATATCTACGAGCTCTACAGCCTGGCGAAATACGCCGTCGGCACGTCCGCGGACACCTTCTACGATCCGTTGTCGGGGCCGCCGGTGACCCCCGAGGCGGTGGCCAGCGGCGCGGTGGAGGCCTGGCGCCGGCGGCGGTTGCAGCGCCGTGCCCTGGCCCGGGGAGAGACGCTGGAGGATCCGGCGCTGGATTCCTGGCTCTACCAGCAGGTGATCCCGGTGAGCCGCATGGGGCCGGCCTCCCAGGCTCCCGCGGTGCCGGGCTTGCCGGCGCCGGCGGCGGACCCTTACCGCGGCATCGGCGGCCGGGACGAGCTCACCGACGCTCAGATCCAGCTCGGCTTCGGCGACATCCTGGGCAACCAGACGGCGGCGCCGGCGGCGGGGGATACCAGCGGTCTGGTGGCGGCACCGGTGGGCTACACCGATGCGCTGCGGCCGGTGACCGGCTGGCCCGGCCTGGTGAGTACCTACGACTTCCGCAGCGAGCCGACCGGGGCGGCGCTGGACCTCGGCTTCTCGCTGCAGCCGGGTACCCTGGCCATGGGCCTGCTGCAGCCGGCGGCGCTGGCGGCGGAAGCGGCGGCGCGGACGGCGGAGAGCTACAGCGAGATCTACTACCAGGTGGTGCAGCCGGACCTGAAGGTGCGCGCCTGGACCACCCTGGTCTCCGACGACGAGGGCGTGCCGGAACGCTTCCGCCTCGACGACGCCGGCATCGACCTGTGGCGGTTCGCCGGTGCTGCCCACGCCGCCGCCACCACCACCGCCGCCCTCGAGCCCGTCCGTCCCTTCGCCGCCGCCGCCGGCACGCTGAGCCAGCTGCAAACCGACTACGGTGTCGATCTCGCCACCGTCGCTGCGGCCAACGCCGAGCAGGAGGCGGCGGCGGTGCTCGGATCCGGCACCCTGGTGATGCCCGCCTTCGGGGTCTTCGTCGAGGGTTCCTCGGCCACCGCCCTCGCCGCCAACCCGCAGCCCGGCTGGCCGTCCACGACAGCGGACAAGATTCTCTCCGATTCCCTCAACTCCGCTCAGCTGCCGCTGCGGCCGGCCATCGCTCTCAGCACTCCCGCCGCCACCGTCGACGTCGGGACCGGCAGCCCGACGCCGACCCTGGCCCAGCTGGCCGTCGACCACCACACCTCGCCGGCGCTGCTGGCCGGGGACAACGCCGCCGATGCATCGATTCTGCAGGAGGGATTCGAATTCGTCGCCGACGAGCAAGCGGTGACGGTGGACGCCGCCGGCACCCCCGACGGCGTGCGCTCCTTCGACGACGTGGTTTCGGCCTTCGCAGATCTCGGCGTCCAGCGCTCGGTGGGGGATCTGGCGACGGAGAATTCCCTCAGCCCGGGAATGTTCGAATCCGGAGCCACCCTCACCAGCCTGCACTACCTGGTCCCCGAGGCCGTCGCCGGCGCTGCCCCCAAGACCCTCGCCGACAACGACAGCGGCTTCACCGTCGACCAGCTGGCCCAGGCCAACGTCGACACCGTCGATATCTGGGACGCCGGGGCGCTGGTCTATCTGGGGGATTTCGATCCTGCTCCCACCGCCGAAGGGACCATCCGCCAGCTGGTGGATCGCTACGGCACCACCCCGGCGCTCTTCTTCGCCGCCCTGGCGTCGGAGGACTTCGAGCTGCCGGCGGGCTCGGCGCTGGTGGCGCCGGGGATGGCGGCGTTCCCCACCGACGCCGACGCCCTGCGGGTTCCCTACACCCTGCGCAGCTCCGATACCCTGTCCGCCGTCGCCGGCCGCTTCGCCTACCCCGAGGCTGCGGAAGCCAACACCCAGCTGGCCACCGACAACGGCGCCATGCCCGACGTGTTGGTGGCCGGGGTGCAGATCTCGGTGACGGTCATCGCCGGCACCGCCCAGACCACCACCGAGGCCGGCGACAGCCTGGACGACGTCCTCGGCCGGCTGCAGGCCCAGGTGTCGAGCATCGACATGGGGGACCTGGCGTCGTCCATCGCCGACACCACCGATCTGCTGCTGGCCGGCGGGCTCTTCCTCTGTCCTCCGGCGCTTCTGCCGGCCGCCGCCACGACTCCCGACGGCGTGCCCGGGGTCTACACGGTCAGCGCCGAGAGCTTCGCCCAGGCCAACCAGGCGGTGCGCGGCCTGGTGGCGTCGGGGGTCCAGCTCACCGCCGACGATCCCCAGGGCAATGCGGTGCAGGTCACCACCGTCGCCGACGACACCTTCAACGCCGTCACCGCCCGCTTCGCCGCCGCCGGGGCCCAGACTTCGCCGGGGCAGATCGTCTCCGACAACTCCTCCGCGGCGCTCTTCCGCAGCGGTGCTCAGGCCCTGCTGCCGCCGACCCCCTTCACCCTCACCGCCGACCTCGGCACGGTGGGGTCGACGCCGTTCCCCGGACCGGTCTTCGCCCTCGAGGTGGCCCTGCAGCTCCAGCGGCCCCGCAAGCTGGTGAACCCGGAGTTCCGAACGGTGGATCGGGACGGTGCCGTGGAGCGCGCCGAGAGCCGGATTCCCTCGCCGGTGTCGCCGCAATACCAAGGCGCCACCGGCGTCTCCCTGGACGCCTTCGCGGCGAGCTTCATGACCACCTTTCCGGAGCTGCGCCTGGGCACCGGCCGGGTGGCGGGGGAGCCGTCGGAGCTTTGGGTGGTGGTCTTCACCACCGGCGGCGTCACCGACTTCACCGTCGCTCCCGGCGTCTCGGTGCCGGGAGGCCTGACCTGGCCCCGCTACTTCGCCATCCGGCCGCTCTACACCGAGCTCATCCACCGCAGCGTGCGCCTCGAGGAAGTTCAGGCCGACGGCACCCTGGTACCGGCGGTGCGCGATACCGACCTCCAGGGCATCGACGCCGAGGTATGGGCGGAGTCTTTCCTGGCGGCGGTGGACCTCTTCCTGGCGGCGCCCTACGGACCGGCGTTGCAGGCGGCGGCGCCGGCAGCCCTGACCTCGGTGCTGGAGAGCAAGCGCCAGCTGGTGGAGGGCATCTCCGCCGGCCTCGCACCGCTTCTGCAACTCACCGATTCGCAGGCGGCGGCGGGCCGGGCGGCAGCGGAGGAAGAGCTGGCGCAGCACCTCGGCATCAGCCTGTCCAAGGGCTACGACACGGATGTCCTGCTGCAATACGACGCCACCGTAGCCAGCGCCTGGACCGCCGGCACGTTGCCGCCGGCGCGCCTCGACGGGGACGCCCGGATCCCGGATGCCGGCGGGGTCGGGGCGGACCCGGGCTACAGCCTGACCAACGCCAAGACGCCGCTGGCGGAGACCAGCTCCTTCGTCACCTTCCTGATGACCGTCGACGACGTCGAGACCACCACCGACGTGGCCATCGACCCGGAGTACGAGCTGACCCATCTGGAATTCAACATCCAGCCGGTGGCGGTGGACCCGCAGACGACCTACGAGGCCTCCGATTGGCTCACCATGGTGCCGGCGCTGGCGGGGGCCGACAAGCCGGCCGTGATGCACACGGACCTGGGGTCGGCGACGGTTCCGGTGCCGCTGCGCTACTACCCGGCGACACCGGTGCTCAAGGGGCAGCAGGCGGCGGCGGACATCGCGGATCCGGCTCTTGACCAGGCTCCCGACTGGCGCCACGGGGTGACCTACAGTCACGAGCACGCCGCCCAGGACGAGGTGTTGTTGACCACCTCGTACAACCTCGAGGACGGTGCCGGCGAGCTGATGGCGGAGGACGACCCGCCGGACGTGGCGGCGGCTTTGGCGATCTACCAGAACGCCGCCGACGACCTGTGGCAGCTGCTGGGCTATTACGCCGACCCCAGCGCCGGGGAGGCCACCTCCGCCGCCAACGCCGCCGCCAGCTTCGCCCAGCTGGTGGGGGACGTGGCCAGCGCCTGGCAGGGCTATTGGGCGGCGGTGGACGCCGGCGCCGGAGCGGTGACCGAGGACGCTCCCGCCAGCGCCAGCTTCCAATTCCGCCTGCGGCTGACCTACTCCGGCGAGACCATCGAGAGCCTGGTGATCGAAGCGTTGCAGGCCCAGCCGGGGCCGGTGGGGCAGTGGCCCTACGCCACCTACACGGCCCCCTCCGGGAGGGTGGTGGATCTGGGACAGGGCAGCGGCCAGGGCGATCAGCGGGTGTATGACTTTCCCACCGACGAGCCGGTGCCCGCTGCCGCCTGGGCGCAGATCGGCCTAGAGTGGCGGGGACTGTCGACGGCGACCCAGCAAAACGCCAGCGTCACCCTTTCGGTGCAGCGCAACCGCGAGCTCCTACCCCCCGGCCAGCCGCAGATCCCGACCTCCGAAGCCTTCGTATTCTCCACCGCCACGGTGAGCGCTCCAGGGCTCGCCACGCCGCTCAATCAATGGTCCGAGCCCTTCGACATCACCAGCCTCGGGGCCACCGTGGAGGCCGCCCTCCAGGCCGCGTTCCAGCAGCTCTTCGGCGACGCCATGGACGGCCAGCCGGTGACCATTCAGCTCTCCTACGGCTTCCAGCTGGTGGCGCCGGGCAGCGGCGATCCGGAGGGTCTGCGCACCTTCCTACCGGTGGCCCTGTATCCGAATCAAACCCTCGACAACACCACCGCCGCCACCCTCTCCCAGGCCCTCGCCGCCTGGCAGCAGGCCCAGTCGCCCCAGACCGCCGGCGGGGCATGGCTCATCGGCCTGACCCAATTCAGCCAGCTGAGCTCCACCAGCGGCAGCCACCGGGCGCTGCTCAACGTGCAGGAAATGGTTTACCGCTTGAGTTGAGGAGGACCGGCCTCAAGCCTTCAGCCGCGCCAGCGCCGCCCGGCATTCCTCGATCCGCTCCTCGTCCCCGACCTCGAGGAAGAGGTCCAGGGCCCGCCGCAGCTCCGTCTCCGCGGTGGCGAGCTCACCGTTCTCCTCCGCGAGGCGGCCGAGGCCGAAGTGGGCATAGGCCTCGAGCATCGAACTCTCCAGGGAGCGGGCCAGGGTCATCACTTCCTCAAAGCTGTTGCGGGAAGCCGCCGGCTCGCCGCGCAGCAATTGCACCTCACCGAGGCTGTGGAACGTATGGGCCAGACTCTCAGGAGCCTCCAGGCGCCGGTAGTCCCTCACCAATTGTTCGAAGTGGCGCTGGGCCTCTTCCAGCTCGCCGGTCTTGCGGGCGAGGGTGGCGAGGCCGAAGCGGGTTTCGGCCTTGGCCTCCTCGCTGGCGGAGACTTCCAGGGCCTCGTTGAACAGCGCCCGGGCCACTTCGAAGCGCTCCTCCCGGAGGCGCAGGTAGGCGAGGCTGCGCAGGGACGCTCCCAGCTGCTCCGGCAATCCCAGCTGCCGCGCCTGCTCCACCGACTCCTCGAGGTAGGCGGCGGCGGCGGTGAGGTCTCCGAGGAATCGGTGGACGTTGGAGAGATTGGTCAGGGAGGTCACCAGGCCTCGGGAATCTCCGATCTCCCGCTTGAGCTCCACCGAGCGTTCCAGTACTTCCCGGGCTCCGGGGAGGTCGCCGCGGCTAGCGAGGAGGGAGGCGAAGTTGTTGAGGGTCAGGGCTTCGGCCTTGCGGGTGCCCCGCTGGCGCAAGAGCACAAGCACCTCGCGGTAAATCGCCTCCGCTTCGTCGAGGCGTCCCAGACGCTGCAGCACCTGCGCCCGGTCGCAGAGGGCGAAGATGCGGCCGAGAGGGTTGCGCATCTGCACCGAGAGGGCCTCCGCCCGCTCCAGGGCAGCGAGGGCGGCAGCTTTGTCCCCCAGGCGGCCCAGGGCCCACGCGTGGGAGCGATGGGCGTCGACGGCGAGCAGCGGCGTGCCTCGCTGGGCAGCTTCTTCGATGGCCTGGAGGGCCTTGTCCCGGGAGATGGCGAAGTCTCCCAGATCCGCGAAGAGATCCGACTCCAGTCGCGAGATCCGCGGGTCGCCCTGGGCCGCCGGCAGCGTGGAGCGCAGGGCGTCGAGGGTCTCCAGGGCTTCCTGGTAGCGCCCGGCGGCACGTTGGGCTTGGGCCAGCTCCAGTCCGTGCTCCGCCTCGTCGGGATAGAACTGCCACAGCGCTTGCCAGCGGGCCACCGCTTCGTCCTTTTGGCCTTCCAGGGCCAGTGCCCGTGCTTCGATGGCGAGGCGCAGGCTGCGGGGCAGATCTTCGCCATGCTCCAAGGCCAGCCTCGACAGATCCCGGGCCCGGGCGTCGAAGCCCAGGAAGCCATAGGCGGTGGAGAGGGCGTCGTGGATCAGCGGATTGTCGGGCGATCGGTGGAGGGCTTGCTCCAGGAGCACCCGGGCCTCCTCCGCCTCCTTGCGGCGCAGCAGCTCCAGGGCCTGAGAGTAGAGGCGCAGAGTGTGAGTGTCGGGCATCCACAGTCCCGCCGCCTCCTCCGCTGAGGTGGCCAGGCCGAGAGAGGTCTGGAGGGCCCGGGCTAGACGGGCTGCGGCGGGGGCCAGCTCGTCCGGGGTGCAGGTCTCCTGAGCCCAGCCGATGACCGCCGCGTCGTCCGTCCGCTGCACCTGAGCCTGCAAGAGCAGCTCCCCCGTCTCGCTGCCGGTCACCGGCAGGTAGGCGCCGGCGAGCACCCATTCGACCCCCAGGTTGGAGCCCACCGCGGCCAAGGTCTCGCCGCCGTAATCCGCCAGCCTCTCGAGCTGCAGCTCTCGACTCATGCGCGCCACCGTCTCCCCGGGGACCAGCCGCAGCTGGCCGGCGGTGGCGAGCTCGAAACGCAGCACCTCGGCGACGGCGCTGCCCATCCACCGTTCGTCGTCGCCGAGGCCGAGGTTGGCGAAGGGCAACACCGCCAGCGACGGCCGGTTGGTGGTGGCCGGTTCGGGCTCGCTGTCGGCGCTGGTCCACCACCAGGCTCCGGCCAACACCGCCAGGGTGATGAGGGTGGCGGCGAGGATGAGGGTGGGGGACAGGGCAGGGGAGCGACGCTGCGCCGGCCGGGTTTCGTATCCATTGGGGGCTGGAGAGCTAGGAGGCAGAGCCGATCCCGGCCGGGGCGGCTGCGGGGCTGCCTGCGGGGCCGCGGGGAGAGCTTCCTCTTCGCGCTCCAGGTCTGCGGCCAAGAGGTCCGCGACGAAGCGGTAGCCCCGGCGGTGGACGGTGGCGATGTATTGGGGCCGGTTGGCCGAGTCTCCTAGCACTGAGCGGAGCTCGCTCACCGCCTGGCGAACGGAGTTGGACGAGAGGTGCTCGGCGCCCCAGACGCGGTCCAAGAGCTCGTCTTGGGAGAGCACCCGGGGCGCTTCTTCCACCAGCACTGCGAGGAGACGAAAGGTCTGCGGCCGGAGCGGGAGCTCGCCGTCGGGACCTTCGAGGCGGCCGGCCTCGAGATCGAGGGTTAATTCAGCGAAGCGATAGCGCATGAAGGCTTCTCGGCGCGGCGTCCTGCGGCGCTTTGACGGTTTTTTGACGCTTTGCGAAGCCCTTTGACCGGCGCAAACCGCAAGCTGCAGCCATCTCGACCCGGGCTCTTGGCTTCGAGGCTCTGCTCCTCGAGGACCTGTCCTCTGCGGACCTGCCCTCTGCAGACCGGGGCGAAGAATTCACTCTTTCGTGCCGAGGCACGATCTGTTTCGACAAAGGAGAGATCATGAACCGCGTGCTCCCAATCCTGGCGACGGCTCTCGTCCTCGCCCTCCTGCTGCCCGCCGCCGCCGCCCAGGCCAGCGAAGTGCAGCTCCTCTTCCACCAGCAGGTAGTCGCCGGTCACGAGGTCGTCCACGCGTCGTCGCTGGTGCCCCAATCACCGCCCCCACCCGGCGGACCGCCGGCCCCGGAGGACCAGGCCCTGCACGACACCGTCCAGTGGCTGACCACCAAAGGCCTCTTCACCCCCCCGGAAATCGACGGCATGGTGTTCGACGTGAGCATTACCGCTGACGGCATCGTCATTCACAGCTCCTGGGGAAATGGCAATTTCACCATCATCCTCAGCAACGGTCCCTTCCTACCGCAGCCCATTCCGCAGGATTGGCTGGTCAGTTTCCAGATGGTGCGCTCCATCTACAACGGCATCTGAAGTCACCGACATTCAATTTCATCGCGCTGGGAGTGTCCCGGCGCTCTCATGTCACCTTCGACCGGTCACCTTTGACTCGTCATCTTTGACCTTTGAGGAGTTTACCAATGAAGATCGTCGCCCGAACCCTGATCCCCGCTTTCGTGCTCGCCCTGGCCCTGTGCATCTCCGGCACCGCTTCCGCCCAACAGCCCGGTGACTGGACCGTCGACACGGTCATCGGAGAGTTGAGGATTCCCACCGCTAGCGCCGTCGGTGCCGGACGGACCTGTGAAGAGGCCGCGGACAATGCCCGGGACCAGCTGGCGGAAGACTACCTGCTGCTCAGCGTTTCCTACGGCCGGTGCTTGTGCTCCGACGTCATCGATCCCTGGACCGGCAAGGTCGTCACCACCCTCTGCTCGGTCGAGGCTACCGCCCGAGTCTTCCGCCGGTTCATCTTGTTGAACTAGCACCGAGCTTCACGACCGATTCTCCTGGGGGCTTTCCCCCTCGGTTCGCGGCTCTCGCAAGCAGGCCGGCTGTGCGCTGGTTCGTCTTGGGGGTCGCGAACCCTTTTTTTGTTCACCGATTCGGGACGGGCGGGTAGGGGAAGTCCTAGGAGCGCGGGCCGGCATTGCGCCGGCCCGCTGTGCCTTGGAGGCTGTTTTCTGGATTGGTTTTGGGGACTGTGTTCTTGGGGCAGTGTTTTTGGCACTGCGATGGCGGGGGTTTACCAGCCGCCGGCGCACCGCCACTTGCCGCTGAAGCAGGTGCACAGGTAGCTGAAGCATTCGCCGCCGACGTTGCGCTGACAGTAGGTGCTGCCGCTGCCGCAGGAGGTGCCGTCGATGTCGTCGCATTGGGGCGAGCACACCGGGCAGTCGTAGCGGTTACCGTCGCAGATCACATAGGTCGGCCCAAGGGTGCAGTTGCCGGCCTGGCTGGTGCAGGTGACATAGGTGGGCGGGGGATCCTGACAGTAGCGGGTGACGGTGCAGGGGCTGCTCAACCAGGTGGCCGACTCGCCGCCCACCGCCGGCGGTTTGAGCATCGCATCGTCGCTGGCGAGGGCCGTCGTCGAGGACGCGTCCGCGCAGGTGGTGACCGCCGGTGCGGGTTCCGTCGCCAGGCTGGTTTCTGCAGGCAGCACGAGGCCGATGCAGAGGATCAGGGTGAGGAGCACGAAGGTGATCAAAGATTTCATTCTTGTCCTCCAGTAAATGAATTGATGATCAAAGGGTATCTTTTCCCCGCTAGCCGGTCAATTTCAAGCCTCGGGAGAAGTCCTCGCGCCTCTCTCGACGATCGCGGCAGAACCTCAGGTCTTTGGCAAGAAGAGAAAGTCTGCAGCAAAAAAGAACCCCGGCGGCTCGGAGACCACCGGGGCAGGAGCAAGAACGACTTGCTGTAGGGGAAGATTCGCGGACCGGCGTTTGGCCTCAGGGAGCGAGGGTGACCAGCAGCGCCGGCTCCGTCACCGTGCCCACCGCCGTGTCGGAGGAGGTGTGGCGGATCTGGTACCAGTAGCTCTGGCCGACGCCCAAGCCCTGAGCATCGACGAAGCTGTAGAGGCTGCGGTTGGCCAGGCCTTCGATCTGGGCTTGGCCGGTGCCGGGGATGGTGGCGCCGTTGACCTGGGTGAAGGTTCCCGGCACACCGCCGAGATCGGGGGCGCGGAAGACCTCATAGCCCAACAGGTCGATCTCCCGCTGGGACGTCCAGCGCACGGTGATGGTGGAGCTCCCGGCGTCGGCATCGGCGCTGATGGCGACCACCTGGGTCTGGGAGGTCGGGTCACCGGCGAGGCGCAGCGCTTCCTTCACCGCGGCGTAGGCATCCACCTGTCCCCAGCCGCCGGACGGGTGGTAGTTGGGATCTTCCTGCGGGAAGGGGTTGGCGCCCGCCGCGGTCTTGCCCCAAGCGTTGCGATGCTCGCTGGTGTGCTGCAGGATGGCCACCACCTGGGGCGGCGTCAGGCCGGGGTTGGCGTCGAGGATCAAGGCCATCACTCCCGCCACGTGGGGAGTCGCCATGGAGGTGCCCGACAGATTCTTGTAGGAGTTCCCGCCGGTGAGCAGGCTGCCGTCGGCGGACAGGATGTCCGATCCCGGCGCCGCCACCAGAGGCTTCATCTCGTCGACATCGTCGGCGTCCCCGTCGTCCGTGCGCGGACCCTCGTTGGAGAAGCTGGAGATCACATCGTCGCTGCGGTCCACGGTGTTCTGGTCGGCGTAGGAGCCCACGGCGACGCTCTTGTCCGCGGCGGCGGGGGAGGAGATGTGGTTGGTGGCGCCGTCGTTGCCAGTGGCGATGGCGGCGAGGATGCCGGCGTCGAAGGCGGCATTGATGGCCTGGGAACCGGCGTCGGAGCCATCGGAAGCGTCGACGCCGCCGAGGCTGAGGTTGAGGATGCGGATGCCGTAGCGATCCTTGTTGTACACCGCCCAGTCGACGCCGTCGGCGGAGCCGAATCCGACGCCGGCGTCGGAGAGTACCTTCTGATCCACCAGCAGGGCGCCGGGGGCGACGCCGCCGAAGGTCCCGGAGGCGCCGCCGGTGCCGAGGGTGGTGCCGGCGACGTGGGTGCCGTGGTTGGAGGACGCCGCCTCGCCGAAGTCGAAGGGATTCTCGCTGGCGTCGAGACCGGTGTTGAGCAGCGGTTGGCCGGCGAAGAAGTTGCCGCCGGCGATGAACTTGCCGGCGAAGGATTCATGGCCGGGGTAGAGGCCGAAGAGCAGCGACTGATCGTTGACGCCGGTGTCCAGGATCGAGACCACCACCCCCGAGCCGGTGATGCCCAGATCCCCTTGGACCGTGGGGAAGCGCTCGAAAAAGCTCGGGGTGATGCCGGAGGTGCGGGTGGCGTTGTCGTTCAGCGGGTAGAGCAGCGGGATGGACTCGACCCGGGTCACTCCGGGCAGCGCCGCCACCGTGGCGATCTCGGGGAAGGTCAGCTCCATGCGCACATAGTCGATGCTGTGGTACGCGTGGAGCACGCCGGTGTCGACGCCGGCGGCGGCGAGCATGTCCAGGTCCGCGGCGGTGGGGTGATGATCGAAGCCCACATAAACCCCATAGGTCAGCAGACCGCCGAGATCGAAGACCGCAAAGCGCTGGCGGCCGTCGATCAGATCGAAATTCTCGAAGGCGGCGGCCAGCCCCAGCGACTGCACTTCCTCGATGCGGTCGTCGATGCCGTCGGCATCTTGATCCCAGAGCCAGCCGGAGGCGTCGGCGGCGACGGGGGCCAGCAGGGTGAGGACGAGGACTAGCACCAGCGAAACTCGAGACTTGGGGCCAAAGCCCTGAAGCGCAAACCAACTCATAACTCTTGCTCCTTGTAATGAATGGATCAGAGCTCGGGAGGGCCGCGCGGAGCCGACTCTCGTCCAACGACGAGAAGGTCCCCCAGCGCGAGGTCACTACTCTGTGAGAAAAGTCTCCCGAACGCGTCCGAGTTTCGGCGCTGGGAGCTGGCGTTGCTATCGAGGAAAGTCCTCAGATCTGCTGAGGAAAAACCCTCAGGCGGGGTTTGGCGAGGCTTTGGGGAGCTGCTAGGTGCCCCAGATCGCCAGGATTCCCACGGCGAGGAAGACGATCCAGGAGAGGTGCTTGCCCTTGGAGGCCACTCCGGCGAGGAGGCCGTGGGCGAGGAAGGTGAGGCCGACGACCAGGCCGAGGCGGCTGGGGTCGGCCGGTGGGTGGGCGAGGAGGACGAGGACGCCGGCGAAGCCCAGCCAGGCCAGGGACGTGATGTGCCAGGCGAAGCGCAGGGTGAGGCGGGTGAACTCCGTGCCGCCGAAGAGCTTGGGCAGATTGTCCCGCCGGAAGAGGCGGATCAGGATGTACTGCTCGCCTAGGTAGGAGTGGGCCGCGGCGATGGCGACGAGGAGGACGGCGGCGGCGTAGAGTGCGATCTGCATGCTGAGTCCTCTCTTGTGAGCCTCTAAAGTTCCCGGAATGCCTGATGGTACTGCACAGTTCCCGAAACGTTCCGCAGGATTTCCGGCTGCAGCTCCAGGGCCATAAAGACCTCCGGCGGCACGTCGTATTCGCAGCCGATGCCGAAGCGCACCGAAGGCTCGAAGCCGAAGCGGGGGTAGTAGTCCGGATGGCCGAGGACCACCACCGCCCCCGCACCCAGCCGTCGACAGGCTTCCAAACCTTCACGAACCAGGGCCGAGCCGATGCCTCGTCTTTGATGGCCCGGCGCCACCGCCATGGGGGCGAGCCCCATGAGCTCGAGGTGGGGGAGTTCGGGGAGCGAGACCGGTGAGAAGAGAATATGACCAAGGACCTCATCGCCCTCTACCGCCACCAGTGAGACGAGAGGCTTGGTGCGCTCGCGGAGAGCCTCTACCAGCCGCGCCTCCGCCGGCGTCTCAAAGGTCGCCGTGTGGATCTCACGGACGGCGCGGTGATCCGTGGGCTCTTCGGGGCGGATGAGCATGGGGAAAGGATATCGGATCGCCAGACTCCGGCGGCGCCTTTCCTTGCTACCACTTTCCCTTGCTACACTTTCCGAATGGCTACCGCTGAAGAGCTTCTCGAGCGCCTGCGCACCATCATCACCGCCTGGCCGGAGACCCGGGAGAAGCTTTCCCACGGCTCGCCCACCTGGTGGGGGGGACGCAAGACCTTCGCCACCTTCGACGATCACCACCACGGCGCCGAGCGCATCGCCGTGTGGGTGAAGTCGACCTTCGATGAGCAGGAATTGCGGGTCGAAGCCGATGGTGAGACCTTCTTCGTTCCGCCCTACCTCGGCCCCAGCGGTTGGATCGGCGTCCGCCTCGACCGGGACCCGGATTGGGAGATGGTCGAGGAGCTCCTGGAGGCCGGCTACCGCATGGTGGCGCCGAAGCGGGCGCTGAAGATTTTGGATGGGGAGTAGGGGAGCCGATTGGCGAAGCAGCCGGTGGGCCGAGCGGAAGAGAGATAGGATCCCCTCAGCCATGAAAGCCCGGAGAATTCTCGACAGCGCCCTGACTCCCGACGAGAGGGAGCTGGTGCTCTATCAGCGGGGAGATATCTTCCAGATCTACGTCGACGGCTACGATCTGATGTCCAGCCGGGCTCACGGCTCGGAGGAAGAATTGGCGAGGCTGGCGTTGGGAGCTCTGGGGAAGGGCAGCGGGCAGCGAGAGTTGCGGCTGCTGGTGGGGGGCTTGGGGATGGGGTTCACCCTGCGCGCGGTGCTCGACGAGCTGGGCTCTTGGCCGCAGGCACGGGTCGAGGTGGCGGAAGTCTTCCGCGTGGTGGTGGACTGGAACCGTGCCCATCTGGGACACCTGGCGGGCCATCCCCTGGAGGACGAGCGGGTGGCGGTCACCGTCGGCGATGTGGGCGGCTGCTTCGAGGCCCCATCTCCGCTCTACGATGTGGTGCTTCTCGACGTCGACAACGGCCCCGAGGCCCTGACCCTGGATTCGAACACCGCACTGTACTCCGACCGTGGTCTGGCGCGCATCCACCGTGCCTTGAGCCCCGGGGGCGTGCTGGCGGTATGGTCGTCCTTCCGCGACGATCCCTTCACCCATCGCTTCCGCCGCGCCGGCTTCGAAGTGAGGGCGGTCACCGTCCGGGCGCGCCCCGGAGCCTCCGGCCGCAAAGCCCGGGGCCAGCGCCACGTGGTCTTCTTGGGCAAGAAGAGCTGAGCTCGCTCTCGCTGGCGTCTGACTTACACCACGGGCTGTTAGGGCAGCTCGCGGGACGACCTGAGGATCGACTCCCGCAGCCCGTCGCTGAACTCTTCGAGGTCTTCGTCGAGCACGAGGCCGTGACCGTGCATCAGGAGCAGATTCCAGGACATCTTCGATCTGGAATGACCGTCGAGACAGGTAGTCAGAATGTCCGCTTCCTCGTCCATCGCGCGCCGGGCTTCCCAGAACCGCTCCGTTGGAGTCTTGCCCTCGTCTTCCAGAATCGCCACGATCTCCTGGTTCTTCTTCTCGAGGTACCGCTCTCGCCACTCGGAAACGCGCTCTCGGTAGATCTTCCAGTCGGACTCTAGGGGTTTGTTGTGCATTTCGCCCTCCTTTTCTCTGGCTGGAAGTCGAGGTGCGTCTTGTCTTCTTGAGCCGAGCGCCTGATGTTATCAACACGAGCAGCCCGTGGTGAAAGTTGAGCCGCGCTACGAGCGGCTCTTTTCCGCCGAATCTTCGTTCGAAAACCTCGCCGATACCCGCATCGCCTGCGGTTTTCCGGCCTTGATTCGACGAAAAAGTGCTCGCTCTCGCTGGCGTCTGACTTACACCACAGGCTGCTAGCCCGGGGCGCAAGCCCTGGGTATGCTTCCTCGCCACCTTGGAGCCCCGGCGGCACAGCAGAGCCCCGGAGGGGCGGAGGCATCTAGCCCGGGGCGCAAGCCCCGGGTGTGCGGTCCGAAGAATCCCCAAGCCCCGGAGGGGAGACAGGAACTGCTAGGCATTCCCTGGGGAGTTCTCGCGGCGGACTATCGCCCGCTCAAGCCTCCGAACGCCAACGCCAACCAGCAGACAGACCGCCACCCACCCCAGCACGTTCGCAAGATTCAGCACGGCGAGCTCCCGCGCCAGCCACGCCGATCCCGGATCTGTCAACCCTACCGCCCACCGGCGGAAGAGCCTAGTTGTTCGTCAGCTCGATCTCACTGGGACGCCAGGTTTTATCAAACCACGGCTCGAGCGGGCCGTACATGCGAAGGATGGCGAACCAACTCTTGTCGGGGATGGTCTCCAGCCAGTTGTTTTCGAACCCTTCTGGAGCCTGAGTTCCGAAGTAGATATCCGTCGATCCGTCCTCGTTTTGCTGGATTCCCTCTGTCTGGCTGCCTACGGTCGGGAAGAGTTGGCTCGTCTGCAACATCGAGCGCGTCTGCGTGTCGTAAACCGTGACGGCCCAGAAGTTGTTGACCGGTGGGTTGGCGGGAATGTTCAGCTTGTAGGTCTTGCTGCCGTCGAAGGGTTGCTTGGTGGCGTCGGTGTAGGTGATGGCGTAGTCGGATCCGGTGCCTACCTGGGGCGTGGCCATCGCGGGCGAGACGGCGGTATAGGGATAGAAGAACATGACCCGGGCGTCGGTGTTCATGGTCTGGCCGTCTTCGCCGTTGAAGAAAACGTTTCGATTCAAGAAGCCCATGATCCACGAACTGTTGGTGTCCGGATAGATCCGGATCTCGTCCATATTCCATGTGTAGCGAGGAAACCAGACGATCGAGCGCGAGGCGGCGTTCCCGAGCGCGACACCGTCGGCGAGGAGCCCGAGCATTCTCGCATCCGGTGCGAACTCCTCGCCCTTCGCGATGCCGATGGAGGCGAAGAGACCGCGGGTCTCGGGATCGAGCCAGCCCAAGGGCTCGTATTGGATGATCTCGTCGAGGTGGTAGAAGAACTCGACGTTGTTGGGATGAATGGTGTTGAAGGACTTGTTCGAGGCGCTGACGAAGACCATCTCGGGGGGATTGTCCGCCTGGGACAGCGGATAGACCTTCAAGGTACTCTTCACGAAATCGGCCGCTTCGTCCACGCCGTTGGCGATCGAGGCGCGCAGGAAAACCCACACCCGGTAGGTGCTCGGCTTCAGGACGGTATAGCCCGCAGGCACCTGACCCTCGTACCCCGGCGGTAGGTAGAGGTACTTCCCGGCCTGCGTGAGGTCGTTGATGTAGCGGAAGTAGGCGTCATTGGCCGCGCCGAGTAGGCCATTCGGCACCTCCACCACGGTCGGCCCATCCCGCTTCAGGTCGAGGTCGGGGATCGTGTACAGCGTGGAGGTATTGCCGGTGAGGAAGAGCGAGTTCGAGTCCATCAGGTGGTCAAAGATCATGACCTCGTTCGCTGCCACCGCGCCGATCGAGTGTGCGCCTTCGATGAGTGCTCTCACGGACGTCGCCGGCTGGCCCTTCAAGAAGGCGTCCATGGCCCTGGCAGTGTCGAGGTAGTCGTAAACTCTGTCAGCAGTCTCGGGCAGCGGCGCCCCATCAAGGAAATGGAGCGTTCCGATGGACGTTTCGACCTGGTCCGGGGTTTCAATGGACTCGAGCACGTCATCGGGAACTTGAGCGGCGGCACCGGAGCCGAGAAACATCGCACAGATCCAGATCACAGTCGACATTGTGGCCGGTTTCACGATCCTCATCTCTGATTCCTCCTCACTTGGGCAGGCATTTGCTTAGCGTTAAATTGAATAGCGCGCGCCCCACTCATCCTTCGCGGCTTATCCGGCTCTCTATTCAAGAAATTCTGTTATTTAAACTTGCAAGCTTGAGGAATCATAGACTTATTGGTGATCTGCCGTCAATCGGCAAGGCAAGCCGGGAGCGCTGCTGTCTCGAGAGTCCTGCCTCCACGACGCGACGGATCGGAGCAGAAGAGCGTTTGTTGGTCGGGACGGGGTTGGGCAGGGGGAGCTCGCAGAGCCCCTCGAGGGGCGCTGATGCGCAGCGGGGCTCTGCTGTTGCTGCTCTGCTAGAGCTGAGATTCCTCAGGCGGACTCTCGGCCGCCCTTCCAAGCCCCCGAACGCCAACACCAACCAGCAGGCAAACCACCACCCACCCCAGCACATTCGCGAGATTCAACACGGCGAGCTCCCGCGCCACCCACGCCGATCCCGGATCCGTCAACCCCACCGCCCACCGGCTAAAGTCGCGGAATGGGGCGGTGAGAGCCCGTCCCGGGAGCTGGAAGAGGCTGATCAGCCGCTCCAGCCACAAGAACCAGGCGCCGGCTTCGATGTCGATCCTGGTGAGTAGAGGAAGAGTGAGCAGGAGCTCTGGGACCAATCCAAGGCCCACACCCACCCGCACTTCGACCCACCTCCAGGCGGTTTGGCGTTGAGCTGCCGTGACTAGTGACTGGAGGCCGACGAGGAGGGCGAGCCAGGCCAGGAAGTGCGCTGGTGATTGGGCCAGGTCGGTGAAGTAACCGGCTGGGCCGGTCGCGGCGGCAGCCTGCAGCATGAGTAGGCCCCATGCGGCAAGGCCCGTGGATCCGGCGAGGAGCCAGGGCAGGGATTGGGGGACGGTGGGCTTTGGTGAGTTCATCTGTCCGTTTAGACTTCGCCGGGCGTGGGTTGGTTCCAGTTAACGGAGAATGAGCAAAGCTAAGCGACAGCGCGGGCTGTTCGCTCGCGGGCAAGGCTCAGCGGAAGCATCGATATTGCTCGCCTTGAGGCTCGTTCAGCTTGCCGAGTCGAAAGGGTCCTCAGCTAGGCTCTGGGTGTTTAGCGCTAAGGACCTCGACTCTTTTCGTCCTCGCTGTGTTTCAGGGAGCGATTCGTCGAGAATTCTAGAGCTCGTCCAGGATTTTGGCTCGCCGCTCTTCGAATTCTTCCTCTTCGATTAGCCCCTTCTCCTTGAGACTTGTCAGTTGCTTCAGTCTTGCCTCCGGATTTGCTCGAGGCGGAGCTTGGTCTCGTAGTGGTGGTTGGGTTGGCGGTCCGTCCGCTAGAGCCATAGATCCACCTGCAGCAGCATTGAGATCATTCATGAGCGCGATTTCGTCGAAAATGGCGATCCCCTTTCCGTCTCTGGTCAAGTTTGAGTACTTGCGGCCGAGGTCCAGGGTCTTCTCACGAAGCTCCGCGTTCGTTGGGTCCAACTTAAGCTCAGTCAGACTCTGCTTGTATGCAGTCTCAGCGGTTTCCTTCGCCTGGTTCTTACCGATCGCAATCAATATTCCGAAGATTGCTGCGCCGATTAGAATGATCCAAAATGAGTCCATCTACTTCAGCTCCTTGGTGGGTTGGTTGTGAGGAATCGTCGGGGTGAGGGCCCTTGGTGTTTCGTTATGCACCCGAAAGCAATTCCATCTCGGTCGAGCGCATCGTACACCCGGCTCAGGGATGACTCAGCCGCTGGTACTCTGGAGCTTCACTTCCAGGGCGGTGTCACTACCTTATGAAGGAAGAGCCGGCGTTAAGGGTTCGCATGCGCCCAGGAGACCGGTGTCATCCGACCAGAAGGATCCGCTCGCCCCTGATTTGTCGCATTCATCGCGAAGCTTGTCGCACCATCTGCCACCCCAACAGGAGCAGTTGCAGGCATGACAACCGGGAACTACCGGGCCGCAGCAAATAGCACCGGTGTCGTCACTTAGGCAGGTTAGCTTCGTTGGATTTCTTTCCGGCAATTGGATGCTGTCGAATGGAATCACTGATGGACAGTGGAGAGGGTTCCCGGTGACCACACCACAGCAAGCGCTCGGAGGAGCAATACTGAAGCAGCCCAGAGCGCTCAAGGCAGGAGCGAGTAAGAGGATAAGAATCAATCTGACATCTGTCCGCATTGTTGATCCTCTCAGTTAGGGGTGGTGAAGAAGTGTTGGTTTGTGCAACGTCCGCGGCATTCTGATTGTTTAATACTATGGAAGTGGTATTCAGTTTTGCTTCTCCGTGAGGACGCTCTCTTACTTCGCTATGCACCGGTTTTGGGACAACCGTCACCCGTAAAACGCAGCCCATCGTCAGGCCACAGCAACGCCGATCGCTTGATTTGTTCTTTTACGACACGGCGTGTCATAGAGGCTATCCAAGAGTCGTAGCTAGAGTTCTGTTCCCGCTGCGTCCAATTTGGAGACAGAGAATCCCTAATCGATAGGGCTCTCCTTCGCGCGGAAAGAAGGGCAAATGTTCGTTAGACGCTGTCAGACAGCCAACGTCGCAGCCTCAGCCAAGGCCTTTCTTCAGGCCAGCCCCACCCTCACCGCGGCACCACCCGCTCACCCAAAGGCTCGAAGTTCCGGGTCTGCAGGTTCGCCCGCACGATGTGGGCGCCGGGGGCGCCTAGGCGGCGGTTGGGGGTGAAGGTGACGGGGGGGAGGAGGCCGGTGGGGTGTTTGTAGAGGCCTTCTAGGGATTGGATCAGGCGTTCCCGGGAGAGCTCGCGGCCGGCGCGGTGGAGGCCTTCGATGAGGACTTGGGCGGCGGCGAGGGCGGAGAGTTGGGCGGCTAGGTGTTGCTTGGGGAGGTCGTGGCGGTCGGCGAGTTGCCACACTTCTTGCAGCTTGTCGGGGCGGGCGTCGGAGGGGAGGACAGGGAAGGCTAGGTAGAGGTGACCGTCGAAGCTGGGGGGAGCGGAGAGGATGTTGGAACCGGCGAAGACGCCGGGGATCAGGACCTTGGGGTACCAGCTGCTGTGGTCGGCGCGGGCCAGGAACTGGGAGAGGGCGGAGCCGCCGCCGAGAAGGAGGACGGTGTCTTGGATCTGGCTCGATTGAGCCTGGCTGGAGGACGCTGAGAGGTCGGAGAAGAGCTCCTCAGGGGTGGGCCGGGCGACCTCGCTCCATGGGCCGCCTTGGGCGGCTTCGACGGCGGCCTCGGCCCAGAGCTCGGTGTCGGGATCGCCGAGGCCGGCGGAGGCTGGCTGGACGATGAGCAGGCGGCCGGGGGTCTCTCCGCCCTGGCCGGCGGCGAGCTCTTGCCGCGCGAAGTCGAGGAGGGAGGCGACCTGTTCCTGGACTCCGCCGAGGAGATAGAAAACATAAGGATTGGGGGGCATCTCGAGCTGGGGCTGCACGGCGAAGGGGCCCACCACCGGCAGCTGGCGGGTGCTGAAGAGCCGCGCGAGAGGGGCTTCCCGCCGGGTCATATCCGCCGCCACCAGCGCGAAGGGAGGATCCGCCTCCAGCTGGGAGCCCAGGTCGTCGGCGAGGGCCTGGGCTCCGGGGGTGATGGGGAGGTCGAGGGGGCGGAAGCGGACCTTGCGGCCGTAGACGCCGCCGCGGTCGTTGACCTCGTCGAAGAAGGCCCGGAGGGCATCCTCGACGGCGGTGCCCTGGGAGCTGCCGTGGGCGCGGAGGGTGGAGATCACCAGGGTGTCGTCGGAGATCCCCGGGTCCTTCTCGTGCTCCAGCTGCCGCAGATAGGCCACCAGGTCGGCGGCGTCCTGGTGGGACAGCCGGTATCGGGGCATGGTGGAGTCGAGCTCGTTGCCCGCCGGGTCGAGGCCCATGGTGATGGCCTTGACCACCGACCGCTCGTCGTAGGGCGGATGGCTGCGGCCGCCCCGGTTGGTGCCCGCTCCGCCGCGGGCGCCGCGGGGGTGGGTGAGGGAATGCCAGGTCAGGTTCGAGGGGCTGACGCCGCCCTCCGGCTTGCCCTTACCGTCCCGGCCGTGGCAGCTGGCACAGGGCAGCACCGAGGCTTCCACCACGAAGCCCTGGTCCCCGAAGGCGGCGTCGATGGTGCCGCCCTCGGCGGTGACGCCCTGGTGGTAGATGGAGCGCCCCCGTTCGGCATCACCCTCGGCGCGGGCTCCGGTCTCGGCCAGGAGAGACGGTGCTCCCGCGAGGCCCAGAAGCAAGAGCCCGGCCGCCAGAGAGACGAACGACCAACCGGATCCGCGGCCGAGGGCAGGCATCATTCCCGGTCTTCCAGCACGCTCTCCAGCACCGCGATGAGCTCCTCCGCGGGAGCCAACCCCATGGCCTTCTTCCACAATCCGGTGGACTCGTTGCCCATGATCATGATGGATTTGTGGGTTTCCGGCTCGTCCACGTACTGGCCCAACTTGGTCAGCGCCAGGTTGACGTTGTCGGGTTTGCCGCTGAGCAGATACCAGCCCGGCTTGGCACCGAAGGAGTCGGCGAAGGTCAGCAGGCGCTCGGGGGTGTCGCGCTCCGGATCGACGGAGATGGAGAGGATGTGGACATCGTCCCCCAGCCGATCGCCGAGGAAACGCTGCATCTTGGACAACCGCGCGGCCATGGCGGGGCAGCTGCTGGCGCAGGAGGTGAACATGGCGTTGATCACCACCACCTTGCCCTGCATCAGGTCGCTGTACAGGCGGTGGCTCTCGCCGTGCTGATCCACCAGCTCGACGTCGGTGAAGTAGTCGGCGGCGCCGCGGGCTTTCGAGTCGACGCGGGCATCGGGAGCGGCCTGGGCCGGGATCTGCACTGAGAGCGCGGCCAGGAGGATCCCCGCGACGGCGAGGAGAGAGAGCTTCGAGGGGGTTCCAGGGAAGCGGATCATCGCGATTCCTTTCCAGCGGTGGGGCGGTGGTCGGTGGCCAATTCTTCGAGCATGGCGGCGAGCTTGGACGGTGGGGTCAGGCCGTTGACCCGCACCCATTGATCGGTGCGGTCGTTACCCAGCAACACGATGGGGCCATGGTCTTCCGGGGTCGGGGTGAAGACCTCGAGGGCGCGGAGCACTTGATCCACGTCCTGCTTCGAGCCGGTGAGCAGGCTCCAGGAGTCCCCAGCACCGAATTTCGCGCCCCAGCTCTTGAGCCGTGGCGGCGTGTCGGTGGTGGGATCGATGGACACCGAGACCAGCTTTACCGGATCCCCCAGGAGCTCGCCGAGCTCCCGCTGGAGCTTGCCGAAGCTCGCGCCCATGGGCGGGCAGATGGTGGTGCAGGTAGTGAAGATGAAATTCATCGCCACCACCCGATCCTCGATCAGGTCCTGGTAGAGGTGGACGGCGTGGCCGTCCTGGTCCACCAGCTCGACGTTGGGCAGGTCGAGGCCGGAGGCGCGTTCCGCATCCGCGGATCGATGCTCCGCGTGCCCGGCGTGGTCACTGTGAGCGGAGGGCTCCGCGGCGGTGTCGTGGCAGTTTGGTTCCTCGGCTCGAGCGCCGGGCGCCGTCCAGAGCATCAGGGCGCTGGCGAGGGTCAAGGCGGCGAGGAGGGAGAGCGGACCGCGAGTTGCGGACCGGCTGCGGAGAAGTTGGATAGGCATCGTCGATCTCCTTCGAGTTAGGGCAAGCTGGCGGTTTGGGCTTCGGCGGAAGTGCCGGCGCGGTCCGAGGACGGCGAGCTCTCCCGAGCTTCCAGCAGGATGTATCGGGACTCTTTCAACGAAATCCCCAAGGAGGCCGAGCCGAGAAACACGTAGTACAGGCCGGGGCGGGGCGGGGTGAAGGAGAATCCGTAGATTCCTGCGCCCTGGTGCTCCACGGTCTGGCGTTTCTGCCACAGGCCGGGGCCCAGGAAGGTCAGGGTGTGCAAATCATCCACCCCTTCGATCAACGAGCCGTCGGCCCGGCTGGTGAGGCGGAAACGCAGATCCACGGGCTCGCCGACGGCGATTTGCCGGTTGTCGAGCAGGGATTCCAGCCGCACCTTCGGCATCGCCGCCTGCCGTTCCCGCTCGCGGTTGGGATCCGGAGCCACGGTCAGCTGGAAGCAATGCACCAGCTTCGGGGCGTCGAGGAAGAAGGCGACATCGTAGGTGCCCGGCCGGCGCAGCTGCACCGTCGTCTCGTAGCTGCCGGGAGCCTGCTCTCGCAGACTGCGATCCACCACCCGCACCGCCAGGGGCTGGCGGTTGTAGTTTTGGAAGCTGCCCATGGGGGCCGCCATCCCCTCCTTGTAGAAGTAGATGATCTTGTCCGTCGGGTTGGCCACCAGCACCGCCGGGGCTCCCGGAGCCTGCACGATGGACGGTGCCGGCAGGAGCGCCGCGCCGAGGCCCGGCGGCCGCTGACCACCGGGGAAGTCCACCACCGAGATGGGGGCTCCCTCGCGGCCGATCTCGTCCAGGGGCACCATCAGGATGAGCTCGTTGTCCAGGTGTCGGATGTAGGCGAGCTCGTCGGTGAAGTTGACCTGGTGGGGTCCCTCCTCCATGGTGCCGGTCTGAATGATGCGCTGGCGGGCGGCGTCGAGGATGTGCAGCTGGTCGGTGAGGGGGTTGACCAGAAAACCGTAGCGTCCGCCGGGGGCGAAGCTCAGATGCCCCAGCCCCGGCCGGCCCTCCATACGGCTCACCACTCCCTGACCGGGGGCGATGACGGAGACGATGCCGGTCCGGGGATCGACCACGTAGGCGGCATCGCCGGCGGTGGAGTAGGCGAGGTAGCTGGGGCTCGGGCCGGTGGCGACGTCGGCGACCTTGGCCAGGGCGCGGGCGTCGATGACCGAAACCGTGCCGGCGGCGCGGTTGCTGACGTAGGCGTATTGCTCCCGCGGATCGAGCACCAGATCATGGGGCCCGGCACCGGTGGCGATGCGCGCCTGAAGCTCGCGGCTCTGGGTGTCGAAGACGGCGATGCCGGAAGACTCCCCCTGGCCGTCGTCGGTCGCCCACAGCTGCCCGCCGTCCTCGGTGAGGGCCAGACGGGTGGGGGCGAAGCCGGGGTCGAGGGTGGCGGCGACCTTCCAGACCTCGGTGTCCACCACAGCGATCTTGCCCGCCGTGGGCATGGAGACGTAGAGGTAGCGGCCGCGGGGCTGCATCACCCAGTCTTCGCCCCGGGCTTCCAACTCCACCAATGCCAGGAGCTTGGTGGTGCCGAAGCCGAAGAGGGGATCGACGATGGTGATGGTGGCGTCGTCGTTGAGAGCCAGGACGTAGTAGACGTTGAGGTTGAGCTCCGGCTGGGAGAAGAGGGTGCCGCTCAAGAAGGCGCTGACCTTCTGGTCGCAGCTCTCCTGCTCGTAGCTTACGGAGGTGGGCACCCGGTCCATCCAGGCGGCGGGGTAGAGACCGGAGAGGGGAGCTTCGGAAGCGGTATCGGTGATGTGGAAGCGCACCCGCACCTGATCGCCTTCCTGCAGCGGTCCGCTGCCGGCTTCCAGGCGCTCCATCTGGAATTGAATCTGGACGCCTTCTTTCTCCGCCGGAGGCTGTGCTTCCTTCTCCGCCGGAGGCTGGGCGGCCTCGTCCGCCGCCGGCACGGACGCCGCCGCGGGCATCGCTGCCAGGATCCAGGCGGTGGCGAGGGCTAGGGCCAGGAGCAAAACTGCGAAGCTGCGCGAGAATCGTAGAGCCAGGGAATGGTTCATCACGGTTCCTTTTCTAAGGCAAAACAAGAGAACGAAGAGACAACCAACGGAACACCCGGGGCGGAGCGTGCCGCCCCGGGTGTTCGCCGGTCTTAGTCGACCCGGAAGATGCCCCACATACCGTTGACCAGGTACCAGGGCACATAGTCACCGTAGTGGTAGTCACCGGTGACCAGGTTGGGACCGCCGGCGCCGTCCTTGAGAACTGCGTCGAAGTGATTCGACGGGCCGTGGCCGTAGCGGGCGCCGACCCACGGGGAGGTGGGGTTGGTGCCGATGAGCTCCGAGTCCTTGACGTAGGGGGTCTGCTCCCAGACGTGGCCGTGAATGTTGAACACGTGGGCCTGGGTGTGACCGCCGGGATGGACCACCCGGAACCGGGTCGGCGTTCCCGCGTCAGCGGTGAACACCGGGGTCACCGGGTCCTGGTTGCCGATGAACGCGTTGGTGAAGACCTGGTCGAAGTTGGTCACCTCGCGGGTCCTCGTGGGCGCACTCTCCGGCTTGTAGCCGCGACGGAACCAGATCGGCTCGGTGCGGTAGTTGAACGCCTTCTGGCCGGTTTCCGTGGCGTCTTCGTTGACCGCCATGCTCATCACCGGCTCGGTGTTGCGGACGCCGGTCCGCTCGGCGCCGTAGCGCAGATTGACGTCGTTCTGGAAGATCAAAGCGAACTCCCGGAAGAACGTGCCGTCGGCGGCGTGGATGGTGGCGGAAGCCCGAGTCCGGCGATCCTGGGGCTCGTCGTTGTAGTTGTCGGTGTCGTCCAGCTGCCAGCTGGAGCCCTGGGGCTCGACGATCAACGCGCCCACCGCCGCCTTGTTGGTGTGCTTGATGGGGTCCGACGAGCTCAGGCCGATGGCACCGAACTCGATGGGAGTGGCCACCACGCCCAGCGGGGTGTTGTCGATGCGCCCGGCGTACCAGTAGTAGGTGATCTTCTCACCGGGAGAGACCGTCTGCTTCTGGTACTGAGCGGGGTTGAGACCGACGTTGCTGCCGTCGCCCTGGCGGACGTCGAAGAACACCAGCTGAGGATGCAGACCCACGTCCAAGGAGGGGTTCACATCGTTGGCGTTGAAGTGCTCGATGATCATCGGCATACCGCTCCAGCCGTCCAGATCCTGGTATTGGCTGGGCAGCGGACCGTAGGAGCTAGGCAGGTCGTTGCGCAGGGTGACCTCGATGCAATCCCCCGCGTTGGCGCGCAGGATCAACGGCTCCACCGGCGCGTCCGGTCTGAGGACCGGGCGGGTGCCGGAGTAATCGAGGTCGCTGGTCTCGACGAAGAGCATCGCCGTCGGGTCGTGCAGCGGTCCGCGATTGACCGTGCTCGACGGCGGATACTCGTCGGCGTCGGGATCGTCCCAGCGCACCACCGTGGTGTCGCGCCAGTTGTAGTAGAGGGTCCGGTCCGGGAGCACCTCGGTGGCAGCGACGGCGGTGATGTCATAGATCTGCCGCGGCGCGCCGTTGGGGCACGCGATGGGCACGATGGCGGTGGGGTCGGCGGGACCGGCCCCTGCCTTCTCCGGGATCATGACGCCGTCGAAGGTTCCCGGTACCGTCTGGCCTCGGGTCGAGGTCTGGTACTCGCCTTCGTCGACGTTGACCTGACCGAGGGTGTTGTTGGGCAGCGCCTCGAGGCGATCGTCTTGGGTGTCCGTAGTGTCGCGGCCGCGATAGATGCGCACCAGACCCCACAGACCCGTCCACTGCCATTCCACAGCGGCACTGGGTTTGTACAGCAGATCGACGGAACGCCCGGCTTCGAGCCCCGGCATATGGCCGACCTCGAGATCGAAGAACTCGGAGATGCCCATGTGCTGGGAGTTGCGGTAGCCGGAATTGCTATTCGAAGGCTCCGCCAGCCAGTTGAGACCGTGGATGGTGAAGTTGTGCTCCTCCTCGTGGGCACCCACCAAGACACGGATTTTGACGTTGTCACCCTCCTGCACCCGCATCAGCGGAGTGAAGGGGTCACCCTGGACCAGCCCCCGAGTCAGGGGCGGGTAGGGTCCGGCGCTGGGCACGCCGGCGCGGACGCCGGGGAAGAGGTTGTAGTCCGGATCCTCGCGGTCCGTCCGCGTCTCGTAGGCGAAGGAGAGATCCCCCGGCTCTTCGAGACCGATCCCGTGGGCGGCCTGACTGTTGGTGCCGGGGTTGCGGATGCGCATGGCCACCGGCTCGTTGCGATAGTTGACCACCGTCAAGCCCGGATCGTCCGCGGAGACGGCCTCGGGACAGGGCGGCGCGGCCCCGGAGATGGGGCAAGGATCCGGCTTCTCATAGATGAAGTGGGGCACGTCGGACTTGCGGCCCGGCGGATTGATGGCGTATTGCGGGCTCGCCAACCCCAGCGCGTCGGTGGGGCAGATGGGATCCCACTCCTCCTCGTAGGCGTGCTGGAAGTCGCCGAATTCGAGCAGGAACTCGCGGTAGCTGTCGCTGCCGTTGCGAATCGCCGCCTGCCAGCTGGTGGGACCACCGTCGTCCCGGCCGGAGCTCAGGGGCACGCCGGTCTCGTTGTGCACCCAGACGCTGCCTTCCGGTTCCACCACCAGACCCGCA